>CALPOS020000041.1 GCA_943325255.2 Sphingobacterium thalpophilum | reverse complement strand
TTAGATGATATTGCAAAAAAAATTTATTGCCAAATGGTTTAACAGATCTGCCAAGGGTGCATTTAATATGGAATTAGTTAAAAGTCGGGGAACCTATGATGCTTCTGCCTTAGATGTTGCTCGGTCAAAAAATGATCAAAGAGGAATGGCGCTTTTAGCAGATGCCGGAGAAGAATTAATCAGCAAGACATTTGTGCTTGTAAATGAATTCAAATATGTTTCCAAAGAAGAAGTCGCCAAAAAGGCAAGCGGGTTGCTTAACGCGTTTGGACAAGCTGCTGGCGCTGCTGGTCTGGGCGACATATCAACAGCTGCAACTATTACATCCGCAGGTGTAACGGTAGCAGGAAAGGGATATGTTGTGAAAACTAAAGGCCACCTTTACAAGCTCGACTGGAATGATGAAGTTGCAGCAAGATTCTATAATGACTATTGGGCAGATGACGCGTCGATCACTCCAGAGAAGAAAAAATTATTTGACGAAACCAACATTTTTAAATTGGTTTATTTAGGAGCGGATGATTCTTGGGCAGACGTTCAATCATCTGTATTTACGCAAAAAAGTGAAGTTGAACTCGTTCAGAAAGCTACTATGAAAGCTATGGACGCTGTCATTGTAAAACTTCAGAAAAATCACGATGAGTTCAAAACAAAAACACCTCTTTTTAGCGGTGAACCAATTACAGCAAAAATTGGTTTAAAGGAAGGATTATCAGACAAATCTAAGTTTGATGTCTTAGAGCAACGTCAAGATGAAAATGGGAAAACCGAATACGTATCAGTTGGAACAATCAAAGTTGATACTTCTTATCCTATTTGGGACAATCGTTTTGGTGCTGACGAAGAAAACCCGGAAAATGCTGGGGGGAAAACCTATTTCAAAAAAGTTAATGGTAAGGACTTCTACGAAGGCATGCTTATAGTTCAAAAGAAAGGAAAATAATACTTAATATTTAATAAAAATGAAAACAAGGAATATAATTGTAATGGTGTTTATGCTAATAAGCACAATGACGTTCTCACAATCAGCCGGAAGACAAAGAAAAGCGGATAAAGCGACAAGAGAATGGCGCTACGAAATAGAATGCGCTGGCATTGGAAAAGATGGAACATACCTAATTAAGGTTTGGTCTTATTCTAAAAATCCTAAAGTAGCCACTACACAAGCTAAGAAAAATGCTATACACGGCGTTATCTTTAAAGGTTTTTCAGGTGGTGGTCAAGGATGTACTTCTCAAAGACCTTTGGCATCAAGTCCTGGAATAGAAGAAGAAAAAGCAGATTTCTTTGATCCATTCTTTGAAGAAGGCGGGAAATTTATGAAGTATGTCTCTGAATCTGCAGACGGAAATGTAGATGCTAGCGACCGCGTAAAAGTGGGTAAAGAATATAAAATTGGCGTACTAGTTTCAGTTTCCAAAGATGCTTTGCGAAAAGATCTTGAAGCAGCTGGAATTATCAAAGGTTTAACATCGGGTTTCTAATTTCAAAAAAAATAAACAATGAAAACACTATTGATAACACTTGCTTTTCTGATATCGATTCCGTCGATTGTGGCTCAGAAGAAACTTGCAGGTAATTATGGTTATAAAACCGAATGTATGGGCGTCGAAGGAGATGGCTCACAAACGGTGAAAGCATGGGGAAATGGACGAAATCGAAGCGATGCGGTAGAGCAAGCGAAGAAAAATGCCATAAGAGACATCCTTTTTTTCGGACTTCTAGAAGGAAAACAAGAATGTCAGCAAAGACCATTAATTTATGAAGTAAATGCTCAAGAAAAATACGAAGATTACTTCAATAAATTTTTCACTGACGGTGGTGAATATAGAGATTTCATTTCACTTAAAGATGAGCGAATTCTGGATAAATTAAGTCGTGATCGTAAAAGAGGCAGAGGAAGTGTTACCAATGGTTTTATCGTTCGTGTACTTCGCTCAGAATTGAAACAAAAATTGATTGCCGACGGCATCATTCCAAAATAATCTATAAATAAGCATGATGAAAAAAATAAATATTAAAAGCAGTTTCGTCTTATTGGCGATTCTATTCGTAAGTCTTGCATTTGGACAAGCTAAAAAACCAACGATTATGGTTATTCCTAGTGATGTGTGGTGCAATACCAATGGTTACATGGATAAAGCCAATAACCAAGGTACTGAAGTTAAGTATCCTAATTATAAAAAAGCCTTTCAAGAAAATGCTAGCTTAGTACAGGTGATAACAAAAATCAATGGATTGATGGCAGACCGTGGTTTTCCGCTCAAAGATATGGCGGCGGCAATCAAAACATTAGAGTCTGAAAGCGCAGAAAACGCTATGTTAAGTTCGAAATCAGGAGCCGGTGTCGCTGAAACTCCAATCGATAAATTGAAAAAGGTAGCAAAAGCAGATATCATCATTGAATTGACTTATACAATCAATACGACAGGACCAAAGAAATCGGTTACTTTTACTTTGAAAGGCCTTGATGCTTATACCGACAAACAAGTCGCAAGTGCCACTGGTACAGGAGCTCCTTCGTTTTCTTCTGAATTACCAATCCTTTTAGAAGAAGCCGTTTTAGCTCACATCGATAATTTTAACGCGCAGCTTCAAAACCATTTCAACGACATGTTCGAAAATGGTCGCGAAATCATTGTTCGCATCAAGAAATTCGATTCTTGGGCTGACGATTTAGAAAAAGAATTTGATGGTAAAGAGCTAGGAACAATTATAGAAGATTGGATGACTGCGAATACCGTTAAAGGAAGATACAGTTTAAGTGACTCAACTGAAGGAATGCAATTGTACGAGCAAGTTAGAATTCCGCTCTATGATGCTTCTGGAAAAGCAACTGACGCAAGAGGTTTCGTAAAAGGACTGCAAACTTTCTTGAAAAACGCACCTTATAGTATTCCAAATAAATTAATGATGAAAGGTTTAGGGCAGGCAGTTATTGTTCTAGGTGAAAAATAAAAATTAAGACACATGAAAAATCTAATCACAAAAATCGCTTTCTGTTTGATTACAGCATTGGGATTTGCTAACTTGACATTGGCGCAGGAATCGTCTACTAGTGCTGGTTCGCTAGGTAGAATTACCATTACACCCTATATCCCTGAACAGATAGAAGGTTTGCCTGCTGGCGCTGCCAATATGTTATCTAACAAGTTGAATCAACTTGTCTCTGCTAATGGAATTTCTGGATCAGGATATCTTTCAAGATTCATTATTACACCAAACATTGATGTGGCTACAAAAGACATTCTAGCAACAGCGCCTCCGATGACTGCATTAACTCTAAATGTAAACTTATACATTGGAGATGGATTTGACGGAAAAAAATATGCAAGTCACACAGTTACTGTAAAGGGTGTAGGTATCAATGAAAACAAAGCGTATATGGATGCCATCAAAAATATTAAACCAAACGATGCTGGTGTTCAAAGTTTTATTGCAAGTGGCAAAACTAAAATCATTGACTTCTACAATGCACGTTGCACACAAATTATCAATGAGGCAAATGGTCTAGCCACTCAATTCAAATATGAAGAGGCCATGTTTAAATTGACCTCTATTCCTGAAGAATGTACGGAATGTTATAACAAAACACTAACTGTAATTGGACCAATGTTCAAGAAGTTAATTGAAAGAGATTGTAAAGTGAAAATGGCTGATGCTAATAGTAAATGGAATGCAAATCAATCATGGGAAACTGCCAATGAAGTCGGGGCAATCTTGGCCTCAATAGATCCTGAAGCATCATGCTACAAAGATGCGAAAGCCCTTAATGATAAAATTGGCAAACGTGTTTTAGAGATTGACAAACGAGAATGGAACTACAAATTAGAAACAGAAGTTAATCTTAAAAGAGATGCAATAAAAGCATGGAGAGATGTGGGTGTTGCCTTTGGTAATGGTCAGCCAAAAACCCAAGTTTATAATATTATTGGTTGGGGTCGTTAATCGATTCTGCCAGAAAAAAACCTCGTTTCTTTACTGACTCGAGGTTTTTTTTTACAAAAAAGTGAATATAAACCCTTCCTTTTACTAATTTTAATCATGTTTAAATCTAAGAAAGACATTGTATATGTTATACTCGCAGGTATATTTATTACTAATGCGATTGTGGCTGAACTCATTGGCGGAAAACTCATCCATGTTGGTGATGCAGTCATGAGCATCGGAATTCTTCCGTGGCCCATTGTATTTATTACCACAGATTTAATCAATGAGTACTTCGGAGAAAAAGGGGTCAAAAAGCTCTCCTTAATCACTGCTACTTTGATTGCTTATTGTTTTGTATTGTTATACGTTGCCTTAAGAATCCCAGCTGTTCAGGGAGAGAATTTGATTACCGATAGCCAATTCACAGCAGTGTTTGGTCAAAGTATGTGGATTATTGTCGGCAGCATTACCGCATTTTTAGTTTCACAACTCATCGATGTCACGATTTTTCACTTTGTTAAAAACAGAACAGGCAATAGGATGATCTGGTTGCGAAGCACAGGTTCAACCGTAATTTCGCAGCTTTTTGATAGTTTCATTGTGCTGGGAATTGCCTTTTGGATGACCGGAAAAATGACAACGGATGTTTTTATCGTATCCGCTTTTACTGGGTATTTTGTGAAATTAATCATCGCTGTTTTACTAACTCCATTAATTTACCTTGGACATTACCTCATCGAAAAATATATAAACAGCTAATTAGTATGGACTCAAAGATAAGATGTGCTTGGTGCGAAAAAGATGATTTATACCGAGATTATCACGACAACGAGTGGGGAAATCCAGTATATGATGATGCGACGCTATTTGAATTCTTAGTCTTAGAAACTTTTCAAGCGGGTCTAAGTTGGCACACCATTTTGCGTAAAAGAGAAAACTTCCGCAGTGCATTTGACCAATTCGAATGTCAAAAAGTAGCACAATATGACGAAGACAAAGTGCAACAATTGTTACTCGATGCCGGAATTATTAGGAATCGACTAAAAATCCGAGGCAGCATTTCTAATGCTATTGCTTTTATGAAAGTACAAGAAGAATTTGGAAGTTTCTCAAAATATATTTGGGGATTTGTAAATCACAAGCCAATTGTAAACAACCTCAAATCTTTGAGGGACATTCAAGCTACTACTTCCATTTCAGATTCAATTAGCAAAGATCTTAAGAAAAGAGGTTTTAAATTTGTTGGTTCCACAGTCGTCTATGCGCATATGCAAGCCATCGGAATGGTAAACGATCACGTGGCTGATTGCTGGAAAAGAAAGAAATAGATTCTCACAAATTCCCCTTCAAAATATCAACAAACTGTTCTCTTGGAATTTCACGACATCCTAAACTAGCAAGGTGTTCATTATAAACTTGACAATCCAACAATTGATATTGATTTGACTTCAAATGGTTCACTAACGAAACAAACGCCACTTTCGACGCATTAGAAACCCTAGAAAACATACTTTCACCGCAGAAGACATTTCCTAAATCAACACCGTACAAACCGCCAACCAATACTTCATCTTGCCAAACTTCAACCGACATTGCATGGCCCAGTTCGTGCAGTTTTTCGTACGCACTTATCATTTGTTCGGAAATCCATGTGCCGTCTTGCCCCGGCCGAACAATCTTTTGACAATTTCTAATAACGGCAGAAAAATTTTGGTTAAAGGTCACTTTGAAAACATTCCGATTTAATAGGCTTCTCATGCTTTTTGAGACTTTAATTTCGTCTAAAAACAACACCATTCTCGGATTAGGTGACCACCAAATAATGGGCTCGTCAATATTAAACCATGGAAAAATACCGCTACGATATGCCAACATCAATCGCTCCGGAGATAAGTTACCACCGAATGCAAGTATTCCTTCTGTTGAAGCAGAATCAACTGGCGGGAAATACAACTCACTTGTTAAGCGATACATAATTGAATCGAATTAATGACAATCTACTAAACAAAAAATCAGAAAATAGCGCATACTAATCTCTGATTTTGGTTTTTTTATTTGACTACTTACTCCTTTGCTTTAGAATGGCAAGTCATCATGTTCTTCTTCGGTAAAGCTTGTTGCCGGTTCAAATGCTTCTGCAGCTGGCATTGGCGGAACAGAACTTACTGCTGCTTCTGATTGCATTTTTTCGATTCTCCACCCTTTTATTGAATTAAAATATTTCGTTTCTCCTTGTGGGTTAACCCATTCTCTCCCACCTAAATTGATTGAAACTTTTACATTTTCACCAACTGTTAGATTATTTAACAAATCAATTTTATCTTGAACAAATTCAATCATTATACTTTGTGGATACTGCTCATCTGTTGTAACCACTAACTCTCTCTTTCTAAATGTTGGACTTACTTGTTGTTCTGCTCCAACCACTTTAATTTTTCCTGTAACTTCCATCTTCTAAATATTAAATGTTTATTATTCTTTTGAAACTGTATTAGCTAACAGCACTTTCCAAGCAGAAAGCACGTCATTTTGGTTTAAATATTCTTTTGCTTTAAGATGAATTTTCATGTCATCATCTGCGCTAAAAACGCCTTTAACAGAAAAATTCTTCTCAACAAATATAGCAACTTCTTGACTTGTAGGCAAGGCTTCAATATTGCCCAACATCCCAAGATCATTCCCGTCAAAAACGCTACTTTTCTTGATAAAATTTGGAATAGCATCAACTCCAATTCCTAGATTTGCTATAGGTTTTGGCACTTCAAACAATCCTTGATTTGAGCGAGAATACCAATTATTTCCTAACCTTGACACCAAATCAATTTTATGCTGATCAATGACGCCATTTTCATCTAGTATTCTCTCGTCGATATGAATTTTGAGCACTTCGCAGATAACTAAATTTCCCGCACCGCCACCTGTTCCTAAAGCAATAATTTGATTGACTTTACACTCAAATTGAACTGGCGATTCTTTGACGCGATATGGTTTTACAATATCAGACGGGATTTGCGTCAATCCAGACTTTAGAAACTCGTTTACACCATCTGCGTACTCTGTGCTTGATAATGAAGCTTGTTGAACTATATCAAAATTAACCACATTAATAACAACTTCCTTTGTTGCCTCAGCATTGATTAGCGTATGTTTTATTGTGTTGTCTCGCACACGTCTCGCTGGTGAAAAAATAAGTATTGGCGGATTAGAACTAAAGACATTGAAAAAACTAAACGGTGAAAGATTTGGTTTGCCACCAGCGCTCATTGTACTAGCAAATGCTATAGGTCTGGGCGCCACCGCACTTTGCAGATAACCTTGCAATTTTGCGGTAGTAAGATCTTTTGGTTCAATGCTTAGCATATAGTAGGTCGACTGATTTGAGCAAAAATAGCAAATAGGAATACGCTAAGTTGAATGCTGTTGATAAGATGACTGTTTGTTGAAAAGTATTCGCCATATTCTGCTACATCGACTATCATAAAAACTAGATTTTTTCCCGTCATTTTTTGGTGTTTCACTTTATGTTGTGCCAAAAAACTTATCCACAATTTTCGCAACTACATCGATTTCGCCTTGTTTTCACACAATATAACCCCGCATTTTAAGTCAAATTATGAAAATATTTAAATTTAATTGTTAATTTCATCATTCTAACTTAACCCAATAGTACAATGAAAACAAAATTAGCTTTAATAAAGGTTGCCTTTTTGGTTCTTATTTTTAGCACTGCATTTACTTCTAGAATGAAGGCTCAGTCAGCTGCAAATATCAATGATATTATGCTTCAGGCGTTTGGATGGGATGTCCATACCCAGTCTTCCGTATCGAGTGAAGGCGGTCTTTACAACTACTTGAAAAATCGCACGCCCAGTTATGCTGCCGCTGGCTTCAATGTTATATGGTTGCCACCGCCTAGTAAGTCAACAGGTGGCGTTGGTTATATTCCGACCGAACTCTTTAATTTTTCTCAAACCAGTTATGGTTCTGAAGCGCAATTGCGAGCATTATTGACTGCCTTGAACTCAAGCACACCAAGAATTCACCCAATGGCGGATATCGTAGTGAATCATCGTGGAGGAACTACAAACTGGACTGATTTTACTAATCCAACATGGGATTGTAATTCGATAACAAGCAATGACGAAGCAAATTTCGGGACGATTTCTGGCGTTAGACCATGTGGGACTCCTGATACTGGCGAAGATTTTAATGGCGGTCGCGACTTAGATCACACCAACATACAAGTCCAAAACGGAGTAAGAGAGTACTTAACGCGTCTCAAAGCGTTAGGATTCGATAGCTGGCGATGGGATGTAGCCAAAGGATTTTCAGCAAGTTACTTCGGAGATTATATCAATTCATCTGCGCCGTATGCCTCGGTTGGGGAATATTGGGATGGAAATACCAACAATTTAAAATCCTGGATAAATGGCACTGGAAACCGATCTGCTGCCTTTGATTTTTCTTTATACTATAATGCTTTGCAACCTGCGATTAACAATGGAAATTATAGTGCTTTGGCAGGTTATCCTGGTTTAGCAGGACAATTTGGATATGCAGACAAAGCAGTTACTTTTATTGACAATCACGATACATTTGTAAAACCTGGAAGTTTTGTTTCTAGTGCTAACATTATGAAAGGTTATGCATATATTCTTACCCATCCAGGAATTCCATGTGTATTCTTTCCGCATTATTACGGCGGCAACTATAGTAAAGACGGCGTTACTGTCAATTATGCAGGGAATCAATTGTCAATTGATAGGATAATGGCTATTCGTAGAAGTAACGGCATCAATGCATATAGTTCTGTTGTTGTTACCAATTCAAGCACTTTCTATTCTGCAACAATTGACAATAAAGTAGTTGTCAAAATAGGCCCTGGATTGTGGAATCCTGGAACAGGTTGGATATTAAAAACTTCAGGCACCGACTACGCCATTTGGGAAAGAGAAGTAATCGCTGATGTTCCAACTCTAGCCATTACGCCAACTGGCGGATCATTTGTTACGGGCAACTCAGTAAATGTAGTTATGACTGCGAACAATAGCACTTCCACTATTTATTATACATTAGACGGCACGACACCATCGACTTCATCATTGTCGTCAATAGGGACAAAATCATTAACAATAACATCGACAAGCACATTAAAAGCATTTGTTCAAAATACCGCTGGTGTGAGTTCAGCAGCAAGAACCGAAGTTTATAACTTTGCGAGTCCACCGACGTTTACTGTTTACTTCAAAAAGCCATCTAATTGGAATTCGGCCGTTAAAATATATTATTGGGGAACAACGGGAACTGCTCCTGCAGTAACTTGGCCTGGAGTTGCCATGACTGTGGATTGCGGAAGTTGGTACAGATTCACATTCCCATCAACGGTTAGCGCTTCAAATATAATTTTTAATGACGGAACCTTACAAACTGCTGATTTAAGTTCTAACGCGGGCATCAGATATTATGATAATGGCTGGCTTAGTGGGGCACCAACAAACAGGTGTCAAACAACACTAACTGTATATTTTAAGCCGCCAACTAGTTGGGGAACAGTTATTCCAAGAATTCACTATTGGAGTGCATTACCTGCTGGAAGCGTTGCAAATACTACTTGGCCGGGAATAAGAATGGTTGCCGATATAAATGGATTTTATAGATATACTATTGTTGGACCTACATCTGTAAACATTGTTTTCAATAACGGAAGATCAGGTACAGGGAATCAAACCCCAAATTTACTAAACAAAACTGATGGATATTCCTACACATGGGGAGCAGCGCCTCGAATAAGAGAATTAAACGACACGCCCTTTGGTGCGATTTTATTTCCAAACCCAGTTAAGGACATTCTTCAAATAAGTTCAGAATTTGCAATTCAAGACTATACTTTAATGACAATTCAAGGAACCGTTTTGCAAAAGGGCAAATCGATAGAAAGTGGTATTGATATGAGTGGTCTTCATTCTGGACTGTATTTAATTCAATTAAAATTTGAAAACGGCGAAGAAGAAACGCAAAAAATAGTCAAAAAATAACTTCTACACGAAATTTGAGTAAGGGCTTAAACACTGATTGTGATTAAGCCCTTTTTTATTTGTCGTGTGGCCTATTATATTTTATACACTATCCGTAAATATTTATCTATATTTATTCCCATAAAATTATCTACATGCAGTTTTCAAATCATAAAAATCTAATGCGCTGGGTCTTAATTGCAGCGTCGTTTGTGATCATATCTTTGATACTATGGAACACCTATACGTTTTTTCAAATTTTTAAGAATGAAGAGCGCATTAAAATGCAACATTGGGCAGAAGCTCAGAAGACACTAAATAATGCTGATGTCAATACAGATATTGAGTTACCCTTAAAAATAATTCAGAATGCGAGAATTCCGATTATACTTACCGAAAACGATGTGATTCTTAGCACAAAAAACATAGATAGTGAAATTCTAAACGACAAAAAAAAGTCTTCAGCATTACTTACGCAACTAAAAAATCAAAACGATCCGATTGTCATCGAATACATTGTTGGAAAATACCAGTACCTCTATTACGGTGATTCCTCGCTGTTGAACAAATTAAAATATTACCCGATAGCATTAGTACTCATCATTGTCCTTTTTGGTGCCCTGGTCTACAATTTCTATAAAAGCACCAAAATGGCTACTCAAAATAAGTTGTGGGCAGGAATGGCAAAAGAAACGGCACATCAAATTGGCACGCCACTTTCTTCTTTAATCGGCTGGCTTGAAATCATGAAAGCCGACCATGTAGATCCTACTACTATACTAGAAATCGAAAAAGACATCACCCGTTTGCAAACCATTACGGACAGATTCTCGAAAATTGGCTCCGAGCCTATATTGGAGACGAAAGATATCATTCAAGAGACATTAGATTCCTATGATTATTTGCAATCCCGATTTTCAAAACAAGTCTCGTTCTCCTTCGAAGCACCTAAAAAACCAATTCTAGTTTCATTAAACCCGGCTTTGCATAGTTGGACTATTGAAAACTTAGTTAAAAATGCCATTGATGCAATGAGAGGAAAGGGGAAATTGTCCGTTGTGATTGAAGATGACGGAAAATTTGTGAAAATTAAGGTATCAGATACCGGAAAGGGAATCCCTAAAAATCAATTCAAAAGTGTTTTTGAACCAGGTTTTACTACTAAGAAACGTGGTTGGGGATTGGGCTTGTCTTTAACTAAACGAATAGTAGAAGAATACCACAAAGGAAAAGTAAAAGTTTTAACTTCAGAGGTGAATAAAGGAACAACGATGCAGGTAAGTTTTGAAAAAAAGGCATAAAAAATGCCGAAAATTTATGAATTGACGGCAAATTAATTTCCTGATTTTATAAATTTGACTGGATGCTTTTCGCTAAAAATTCGAATTCAACAGGAGTCATTTTTACTTTGTTGTGAAAACGCATTTCATCCATTTCGTTTAGCGGAATTAAATGGACATGAGCGTGTGGTACTTCTAAACCGATTACCGCCATTCCAATCCTTTTGCAAGGAATAGTTTTTTCTAAAGCGATAGCTACTTTTTTTGAAAATAGCATTAAATCTGCATATTCTGAATCCGCAATATCAAAAATCTTATTGGTCTCTTTTTTTGGGATACACAAAGTATGACCTTTCGCGTTTGGGTTAACATCCAAAAACGCTAAAAAACTCTCGTCTTCTAGTACTTTATAACAAGGAATTTCTCCTTTTACAATTTTTGTAAAGATAGTCGACATCGTAATTAGTCTCTAGAAATTTCTAAAACTTCGAATTTCAACACACCATTGGGAACCGTAATTTCAGCAACATCTCCGACTGATTTTCCAAGCAATCCTTTTCCGATTGGAGAAGTAACTGATATTTTGCCCGACTTCAAATCTGCTTCGCTTTCTGCCACCAAAGTATACTTCATTTCAATTCCGTTAGACTGATTCTTAATCTTTACGTTAGAAAGTACTAATGCTTTCGAAACGTCCAACTGCGACTCATCAATCAGTCGCGCATTGGAATGCACCTCCTCCAACTTAGAAATACGCATTTCAAGCAGGCCTTGCGCTTCTTTTGCGGCGTCGTATTCTGCATTTTCAGACAAATCACCTTTGTCTCTTGCGTCTGCTATATCTTGCGAGGCTTTAGGACGCGCCACGCTCTTCAAATAATCTAATTCTTCTCTTAATTTTTTTAGTCCTTCTGCTGTGTAATAGGATACTGCGCTCATAATTTCCGTCATTTATATAAATAGAAAAAATCCCATCTCGACGGGATTCCTTGTTGGCAAAGATAATATATTTCTTATTACGTAATAATTATATGTTAATCAATACAGAGCCAAATTTAAATAATTTATATTTGTTTGCATCAACAAATCTCTTTTTTTTATCAATGAAAAAATGTTTTCTTACTTTCATTTTGCTTGGCTTATTAATTAGCTGCGAAAAAGATTCCAATAGGAGAACCAATAACCCGTATATTCCAAATTATGGGTTCTCCACTATCTTAAATTTGAACTTGCCTAGTAATAGTCAATTGCTTAACAATTTTAATCCTATACCCATTACTGTTGAAGGAGACATTTACATTCTTATCATGAAAACCGCTGACAATTACGTAGCTTGGAATGGCAATTGTCCGAACCAAACACAAACTGCTTGCTCTAGATTGACAATTGTGGGATTGGATGCAAAATGCGGTTGCGAAGACACTTATCGATACAGTTTATTCACTGGAATTGGACAAAATGCTGCGTATCCTTTAGTTAATTATCGTGTAGAAGCTTTGGGCAACAATACTATTCGGGTTTACAATTAGAATAACAACGTCAGTCCAGTCAAGAAATTAATTCCGGCTTGAGGGTAATAGTAAACCGCGCCGCCACCATAATCAGCGCCATTTGAAACATATTCTTTATCAAATATATTGTTTACCAATCCATTGAAAATAATTGATTTGAAAACCTTTTTCGGAACAATTTCCCATGACAGATTCAAATCATGCGTTGCATAACTTCCTAATTTAGCTTCCGCTGACTCCACATTATTCATATATTGTTCTCCAACATATTTTTGCAGCCAACTAACACTGATTCTCTTGGTTGGTTGAAAACGCAACATATTACTTGAAATAATCGATGGAGAAAAGGCAATTTGGTTGTCGCGCGCTCCGTTTTCTCCTTTAATTGTGTTTTCGCTCAAAGTGAGATTGCCTTGATAACTTAACCTCTTCGTAATTCGAAAAGCAAGTTCCATCTCACAACCCAATCGATAACTCTTGCCAGCGTTAGTTCTAATCGGATTTCCAACGGCATCCAACTCACCCGTTAATACGAGTTGATTTTTATAGCTCATTAAGTACATGTTGGCATTCCATTTTATTTTTTGTCTTTCGTGTCGCCATCCTAATTCAAAGTCGTCTAAGCTCTCTGAATTTGGAACGCCATTTTCGTAATCTGTTCGATTGGGTTCGCGATTGGCTTTAGCGTACGAAAAGTAGAACGAATTTGTATTGTTCAGTGAAAAAGTCACTCCTGCTTTTGGGTTTAGGAAAGTAAATACATCGTCTACAACATTTGGTTGAACTCCATCAGCGATATAATTTACACTTCGATATTGAATATCCGTGAATAAATTCCATTTTTGAAATAACTGATAGTTCACTTTTAAAAATGCAGTACCATC
>CALPOS020000040.1 GCA_943325255.2 Sphingobacterium thalpophilum | reverse complement strand
GTCACCAAAGAAAAAGCCCTTTTGATGTGGGTTTTCACCATACCGTAAAATTTGTCCGTGAGCAATACTTTCTTTGTAAATCGTTTCGTCTTCATTAAAATAATTGAAAATCGCAGTATCGTAATGTGAAGATACATGAAACGCTTTGGTTGCTAGAAGTCTTCTGTTTTCAATTGTAGTTGTGCCGTTTTGAGATGAAATCAAATCCAATAACAAACCGTATTCTTCTACAGAAGCTACAATAACGGTATCTTTAAAGTTCTTTGCTGCAGCTCGGATTAGTGATATCCCGCCAATGTCAATTTTTTCTATGATATCAACTTCGGACGCACCTAACGCTACGGTTTTCTCAAATGGATACAAATCGACGATGACCAAATCAATCTGCGGAATTTGAAATTCTTCCATTTGTTGCACATCAGTTTGGTTGTCTTGACGATTTAGAATTCCACCAAAAATCTTAGGATGCAAGGTTTTTACGCGACCTCCTAATATGGAAGGATAAGAGGTGACATCTTCAACTGCAACCACGGGAATACCAAGATTTTTTATAAAGTCTTCTGTTCCGCCAGTTGAATAAAGGGTTACATTTTGTTCGTGTAATTTCCGAACAATGGGCGCTAATCCATCTTTAGAAAAGACTGAAATTAGGGCTGATTGGATTGTTTTTGTAGTGCTCATATAGTAGTTGTGTTTGTAGGTGTAAAAGTAGTTTTTTGAAAGTAAAATTCAATCGATTTGTGTAACAATATTTAGTAAAATTGTACAAATGACCAAGTCTGATTTTATTAGGATTGTTGCTACAAAATACGGACTTTTACCTTTCAAAATTTATTGTATGATCGTCTATTTCCGATTGCTTTCTGAGAGTTTAAGTTTTGCACTGAATGCGCTTCGCAACAATAAGTTGAGAACCTTATTGTCGTTACTTGGAGTTACCATCGGAATCTTTTCTATTATCGCTGTTCTTGCCGCTGTGGATTCTTTAGATAGAAAAATCAAGAGTGATTTGAGCACTTTAGATAAAAATACCATCTACTTGACTAGTGTTTCATTCGGTCCCACTGATATTCCGGAATGGAAAAGAGAACAGTTTCCGAAGGTGAACTATGAAGAATATCAGAATTTGAAGGAAAATCTCAATCATACGGAACACGTCTGTTATCAGTTTTTTACCAATAGAGAAAGTGTAAAGTTTGAAAAAAAAGTGATGACTGATGTGAATATTATCCCCGTGACCTACGAGTTTGTAGATATTCAACGTTTGGAATTTGCGGAAGGGCGATTTTTTAATGAATCCGAATCTAATTCAGGCAGACCTGTCGTGGTTTTAGGCTACGAAATTGCCAAAGGTTTATTTGATGATGTTGATCCAATCGGAAAAACCATTCGATTGTACGGACAGCGTTTAATAGTAATAGGCGTGACCAAAAAGAAAGGAGAATCAGGACTTGATATGGGTGGAGGCGATGACACTTCAGTTTTTCTTCCCATTAATTTCTTACGACAATTGTACGGAGACAACAATGATATGATGTTGCCTGTAATCATTATCAAACCAGAAAAAGGTGCTGATATTCCTGAATTAAAAGGTGAAATCTCGCAGAAATTAAGGAATGTACGAGGCGTAAAAACGGATGAGATAGATAATTTTTTTATTAATATTCTGTCGGGATTTACAGATTTGATTGACGGTATTGTCTCTCAAATGAATATGATTGGGTGGATTATTAGCGGATTCTCATTATTGGTTGGTGGATTTGGAATTGCGAATATTATGTTTGTTTCGGTAAAGGAACGAACAAGTCTGATTGGAATTCAAAAATCTTTGGGAGCCAAGAACAAGTTTATTTTATTTCAATTTTTATTCGAATCGATTATTTTGTCGCTAATTGGAGGTGTTTTCGGATTACTTCTCGTGTGGATTATATCTATTGTTCTTACTAAAACACTCGAATTTGAATTTATATTAGGTTTTTGGAATGTCGTTCTGGGAACAGGATTGTCGGCATTTATAGGTTTGCTGTCTGGAATTCTTCCTGCAATTTCAGCGTCGCGTTTGGATCCTGTTGAGGCAATCCGCACTGGAATGTAATGAACAAAAAAAATCCCGAAAATGATCGGGATTTTAATTTATCGTATTTCGTTATTTTCAATTAAGTCAATAAATAAATTGATTTTGTCTTTCAATTCCTTTCTTGGTGTAATAAAATCTAAGAAACCATGTTCTAAGACAAATTCTGCAGTTTGAAATCCTTCAGGCAGATCTTTTCCCGTTGTGTCTTTTACCACACGTGGTCCTGCAAAACCAATTAAAGCACCAGGTTCTGAAATGTTGACATCACCTAACATGGCATAGGAAGCTGTTGTTCCTCCTGTTGTTGGATCTGTACACAAGGAAATATATGGAATCCCAGCTTCGGCCAATTGCGCCAATTTTGCTGAGGTTTTTGCCAATTGCATTAAAGAATAGGCAGCTTCCATCATTCGTGCGCCACCCGATTTAGAAATCATCACAAATGGAATTTTGTTTTTGATAGAATGATCAATTCCTCTTGCTATTTTTTCACCAACAACTGCTCCCATTGACCCGCCGATAAAGGCAAAGTCCATACAGCAAACCACAAGGTCTTTCCCCTTTGATTTACCTACCGCAGTTCGAACGGCATCTTTTAGATTTGTTTTCTCCATCACTTCTTTCAAACGGTCAGAATACTTCTTCGTGTCTTCAAAATGCAATGGGTCTTTAGAGGTCATCTTGGCATCTAGTTCTTTAAACTCATTGTTATCGAACAAGATTTGAAAATACTCTACGCTTCCAATTCTAACATGAAAACCATCTTCTGGACTTACCCATAGATTTCGTTCTAACTCATCCGCATCGATAATTTTTCCTGTTGGAGATTTATACCATAAGCCTTTAGGGACATCTTTTTTGTCTTCCGTTGCAGTGGTAATTCCTTTTTCTGTTCTTTTAAACCAAGCCATATTTTTTCAATTAATAATTAATAATTAACAATTAATAATTATAAAGTGTTTACGTTATTCAAATCGGCAAATGCTTGTTCCAATCTCTTGTTGAATGTCATTTCGCCTTCGCGAACCCACTTTCTTGGGTCGTAGTGTTTTTTATTGGGAGAATCTGGGCCGTCTGGATTGCCAATTTGTGTTCTTAAATACTCGATGTTATTCACCATATAATCGCGAATTCCTTCGGTAAAAGCAAATTGTAAATCAGTGTCGATGTTCATTTTGATTACGCCATAGCTTATTCCCTCTCTAATTTCCTCCAGTGTGGATCCAGATCCACCATGAAAAACAAAATCAACCGGATTATGACCTGTGTTGAATTTGTTCTGAACATAATCTTGAGAATTCTTAAGGATCTTCGGAGTTAGTTTTACGTTTCCTGGTTTGTATACACCGTGCACATTTCCGAAGGCAGCAGCGATTGTAAAACGGGGACTTACTTTCATTAATTCCTCATATGCATAAGCAACTTCGTCAGGTTGTGTGTAAAGCTTTGAGCTGTCTACATCTGAATTGTCAACTCCGTCCTCTTCACCACCTGTAATTCCCAATTCTATTTCTAGGGTCATTCCCATCTTGCTCATTCGCTTCAAATACTGCGCACAAATTTCGATGTTTTCATGAAGTGGTTCTTCAGATAAATCAATCATGTGAGAACTGTATAAAGGCTTACCTGTTTCGGCGAAGTGTTTTTCGCTTGCGTCTAACAGACCGTCTAGCCAAGGTAATAATTTCTTTGCGCAATGGTCGGTATGTAAAATTACAGTAGCTCCGTATGCTTCAGCTAAAGTATGAATATGTTTTGCACCGGCGATACCGCCCGCAATAGCAGCTTTTTCATTGACATTTGACAATCCTTTTCCAGCATTAAAAGCCGCGCCACCATTAGAAAATTGAATGATTACTGGAGCTTTTAGTTTAGCTGCAGTTTCTAAGACACCGTTTATTGTACTTGAACCTGTTACGTTTACAGCAGGCAAAGCAAAACCCTTTTCTTTTGCGTACTTGAATATTTCTTGAACTTGATCGCCAGTGGCAACGCCAGGTTTTATGCTATGAGCCATAAGTGTTTGTTTTAAAGTTAAGGACTACAAAAATAATAATTTATAAATTTAGAATGGATAGTTTATTCCAATATTTGCGACCGAATTGGCAAAATTGTAGTCTCTGAACCATTTCTTATTAGAGGTGTCAGATGGATTGAAAGTCTTAAAACCAAAGTCTAAACGCAAAACAAAGAAGCTTAAGTCATACCGCAGTCCAAATCCCGAACCGACCGCAGTGTCTTTCAAGGATTCTATTCCACTAAACACGGCTTCTTCCGCCTCAATATTGTCGAATATATTCCAGATGTTACCGGTGTCAATAAATAAGGCACCATTAAATTTGGAGAAAAAATTAAACCTGAATTCAGCACTAACCGCAATTTTAAAGTTGGCTTCATTAAAGTCTCTTTGCGCTGAAGTTCTACCCGGACCAAGCGAGTAAGATTGCCATGCTCTATTGTCATTTGATCCGCCAGAAAAATAACTTCGGGAAAAGGGAACGCTTTCTGAATTACCATAAGGAACCGCGATTCCAACAAAACTTCGAAATGCTAGAACTTTTTTCTTTTTTAGATCCCAGTGTTTAATATACTCTAGTTCGGTCTTAAAATACTGCGAGAACTCTACTTCAAATATTGTTTTAGTGGCAACTTGCGTTCCTGTCTGCTTGGATATGTTTGCTAACAAGGACAGAAAATTTCCGGCAGATTCTAGTTTAGATCTAAAAATATGAAAACTTTCATCACTAATGTCCTTTTTTGTTGATTTTGAGACAGAAAAGCTCGAAGCAAAAATCAGGTTGTTTTCCGTAAGTCGAGTTGATCGTTCTGCTACGCTCATTACAGACTTCGAGTCTTCAGTGTTTAGAGTAATCACATTATTTGTAACATCGCCAATAAAACCGTCAATCCCTTCATTCACAATCAGATTATTGCTCTCATCGAAATAACTAGGATTGGTATTGTATTGTTTAGCTATATCGTTGACAATATCGTAAGAAGACTTGTAGATATTAAAATAATTATCTGGATTAAGATTTTTTACATATTGAACATTGAATAAATCAAATCGAAGCGCTGTGTTTCGATTGGGTGTCCAATTATAAGTCATTGCACCAGTGAAATTCTCTTTGTCTAGACCGATATTTTGCTGTTTTGAAAAACCTAGCGTCAATAAAGTAGAAGGCAACATACGTTTCGGGATGATTTTGTCCGCATTGAAAAACATAAGGATTCTAGGAAAATTTAACTTCAAATCAACCCCATAATCACGAACATTAAAAAACTGGTTGTCAGGATTGGCGAGGTCTCGAGAGGATCCAATGTTTCCTCTAGTTACAATTTCAAATGTTTCAGCGCCATTAAACACGTTTCGAATAAGAAACGATAAGTTTCCGGATATTCCGAAATCTTGTATATTCGAATGGGTAAAATCAATGCCGTAACCAAAACTGTATTTTTCTCTTTGTGTTAAGTATATATCCGCAATTAAAGATTTATGAATGGAATCATTTGGATTGACCCTGTATTTAATTGTTGGATAATTGAAAACCCTCAAATTACTGAGATATCTTGTACTAAGATTGGTTTTTGAATCAGAATACAAACTTCCTTTTGTAATAAAAATGGCATTGGTAATCGCTTTCGGTTTGTACTTGAGTTTTCCTTTGCTGAAAAGATTAAAATTAGAAAACGACGTCTTTTTTTCAGCTACTTTCGATGTGTCTTTAGGGTTATGGTCGGTGTAAATATTTACTTCACTAATGGGGTATAAATTGAATGGCTTGGTCTTAATAGAGTCATTTTCATTATAAGAAAAATTCTCTATTTTCAAATTTACGTTGGCTTTATGATTCCCATTTAACGTATCAATATCAAAGTTTATAAACGTTGGCTGAAAATCATAGGCACCATTGTTTCGAAAATGAGTTGTAACTCTGCTTCTTTCAGCCTCAAAATCAACCGTTTTATATTGCTTTCCTGTTTTTAGAAAAGTAGCCACTCTGTTGTCTTGATAAAGCGAGTCTAATGCCGGCGTTAAGATTGCAGTTCTTATGCTATCAATGATATATGGATTTCCTGTACTCAGGTTATATTTAATTTTAACTTTTCTAGGGCTAATAGAATCAACTTCAAATGTCGACTTAACGTCAAAATAACCTTGATTAAAATAATGAGATTTCAAACGGAGGTTTGATTTCGCCGTGCTCTTATCTTCAGCAATTACTGGGGCTTCGCCTGTTTTTTTTAGAAATTCATGAATACCAGAATACCAAAAAGATTTTCCCAAGCGATTGACTTGTTTCGCCGAAAGGAGTTTCGACATTCGCTTATATTTTTCAGGATTTTTGGTAAATTTCGCCTGATACAAAGAATCATGTTTTAGACTTGCAAGATTGTATAAATTCAGTCTCAATTTATAACCGAGAATTGAAGAGTTCGGCTTTTGATATACCAAATCGGTAATGTTCTCCGCGTTTATCTTTTTTGCATTAACGAAAATTTCATTTTTTGTCAGCAATTTTTTATCAGATGGAACCCTCTTCAAAGTATCGCATGCGGTAATAATTATCCCTATTAGAATAAATAATGATATTTTTGCTGTTGAGTTACTCAAGGGTGATTAGTTATTTGAATCAAAAGTACATTTTTTCTATGGTTAGTAAAAACCAAATAAAATTAATAACGAGTTTACAACAAAAAAAATACCGTGCGACCCATGGATTATTTATTGCGGAAGGCTTTAAGGTGATTCAAGAATTACTTCAGTCTAATTTTGAGTTACATCATTTATTCCAAACAGAAGCTTTGTTTGATGCTGTCCCCAGGGAGTTGAAGTCACTGATTTCTCCTGCAGAATTGAGTAAAATTTCAGCTCTAGCTACCGCTAACAATTGTTTGGCAATATTTAGGATCCCGAAGGTGAATCCCATAAAAGAACGCGGACTTATTGTCGCTTTGGACGACATTAGGGATCCAGGAAACTTAGGAACGATTTTGCGAATGTGCGATTGGTTTGGCGTCGACCAACTAGTTTGTTCTAAGGAGACGGTTGATTTGTATAATCCCAAAGTGGTTCAAGCAACGATGGGTTCTATTTCTCGGGTAAAAGTCAGCTACGTTAATCTTTTACAATGGCTTACGCAAGCAAAATTACCTGTTTACGGCGCGGTTATGACAGGAAAAAATATTTATAAAGAAAAATTTCCCAAAGAGGCAATCATTGTCTTGGGTAATGAAGCAAACGGAATAAGTCCAGAGATAGAAGAAGTTATAATGAATCGCATTACGATTCCCCGATTTGGAAAACTACAACAAACCGAAAGTTTGAATGTTGCTGCAGCTGCAGCTATCGTTTTAAGCGAATTCTGTCGAAATCAGGACTAATAGGTATTGTAGTTTAGTGGAAGGTAAAGTTGATCAAGACGGCTCTAGTCGACATTGAACTTATGTTTCCAGTCCAAGGACTATTCGGATCTTTATCCCTAATCAATTCATCTCCAGTTCCGAAAACGCCTCGAATGGAAGGAGAAAATTTAAAATATTCCAAATATAAATCGATTCCAAATCCCAATTCATAATTACTTGTCCAAGGTTTTACTCTAAATTTCTGTTGAGAATTATCATCTTCTGATTTGGAATTACTGGCAAGATTGAGTGTTCTGGAGAGACCTGCCAATAAATAAGGTCTTATGTTTCCTGTTCGCAGGGATGAAAATTTCAACAGTAAAGGGAAATGAATATAGGTGGCGGGCACTTCTCTTTTAGCATCTAAATCTCTTGTAAAATTTGAGTAAGTAAGATTTCTTTGTGTATAAAAGAGGCCCGGTTCAAATCTCAAATTGATATAATTTGAAAGTCTCAAATCCCCAACAAGTCCGACACTGAAACCAGTGGTTCGATCTACATTAACGTCTGCGGCATTTGCCTTATAATCGAATTTATAATCGAAGCTGTTAAATCCCAGAAAGTAGCCCCAATGAACTCTTTGTTTGTCAAAATTCTCCAAATTGATTAGCGGATCTTTACCGAATACTTTCCTTCCATGCTGCGCATTTCCCAGTAGGACGCAAAGTAAAAGGACAAAAGTAATTTTGTTTTTCATTTAAAACTCTTATTTTTTGGATGCGCTGTAAATAGTTGCCACTCCAAAAGTTTGCGGTTCGGCAAGCACCTCTATAAACCCGTTTTTTCGCAAAATATTGTTTAAGGCATCTCCAAATGGGAAAACGGATGCTGATTCTGAAAGATAATTGTAAGCCGCCTTATCTTTCGAAAAAACTTTTCCAATCAACGGTAAAAGATACTTAGTATATAAAGAATAAACTTGTTTGTAGGGTGTTTTTGTCGGATTTGAAGTTTCTAAAACCACAAAAATCCCATTTGGTTTTAGTACACGGAGTATTTCTTTTAGTCCAAGATCTAAATGTTCGAAATTTCGAATTCCAAAGGCAACGGTAATGGCGTCAAATGAATTGTCTTCAAACGGCATTGATTCCGAATCTGCTAGCACCATTTCTATTTTATTAGACAAATTGGCGTTTGCTATTTTTTTTCTTCCAACTTCAAGCATTCCCGCAGAAATGTCTAATCCTATTATTTTTTCAGCTGAGGTTTCGGCCATTAACAATGCTAAATCTCCTGTTCCTGTTGCAATATCTAATACTGTTTCAGGATTTTTTTTTGACACAAGCGCTAGCACTTTCTTTCTCCATTTAACATCAATGCCAAATGAAATCACACGATTTAATCCGTCATAGTTGCCAGAAATGGTATCGAACATTTGAGCAATTTGTTCTTTTTTGCTCAATGTTGATGATTTGTATGGAGTAATATTCTTTGACATTTTTATTTTCGACAAATATACTATAAACAATAGAATCTAAAAATGTCCGTGAGAATAATAAGGTATATGGTTTTTTTAATAGACAAGCATCCGATTATCATAAGGAAAGATTACATTTTTCTGAGATAAGTCTCGTAAGTAAAATCATATTGGTGCTTATCGTCTTTCGGATGATATTCCTTCTCGACAAGTTTCCATTCATTTGGATTTATTACTGGAAAAAAAGTATCTGCATCAAAGTCAGAATGCACTCTCGTCAATTCAATTTTGTCCACAAAAGGCAATGTTTGTTGGTATATTTCGCCACCTCCGATGACAAATGCGTCTTCTTCGGATGGCAAAATGGCCAAGGCATTTTTAAAATTGGATACAACAATTGCTCCTTCAACTTCATAATTTGCTTGGCGAGAAATGATGACATGGGTTCGGTTTGGCAACGGCTTCGGAAAACTTTCAAAGGTTTTTCTTCCCATAATAATATAGTGGTTCGAAGTCAATTGTTTGAATCTTTTAAAATCATCCGGCAAGTGCCAAAGTAGCTGATTATTTTTCCCTAATGCATTGTTTTCCGCAGCAGCAGCAATCATTATTATCATTTTGAATTGTATTATTTTTGATTTTTCAAGGTATCCTCCGTCAACTCAGAGATTTTATTTTTTTGTTTTTGAATTAATCGGTCAATTTGTTCTCGTTCCCAATCCTTATTCATAAACCGATCTGTAATAAAGACCTTAGTAAAATGAAGTATAAAGAGAAAAACCCAGATAACAGATACCCAAATGTACCATTGTTGAGGCTGCCCATATTTTAAAAATACATTTGCAATAAACAAAAATATACTTCCGATAATCAAAAGAACAAAATGATAATATAATATCTTTTTCTGTCTTAACCTTTGTCGCGCATTTTCGTATAATTCATGTTGGTCTTTGTCCATAACAATCTATTCACAATGTTAAAAGGCAATTTGTATCTTCGTTGTATGCACAAATTTACATTTTAATATTAAAACTTTGTAACTGTTTTTTTCTACCTTTAAACCACAAATTAATGCTAATGCGTTTTCTTACTCTTGCTTTTCTTTTTCTTAATCTATCTGTCGTTTTTTCTCAGGAAGCGAAATTGCCTTATCCGATGATAGCGGTTGATTCTTTATACAGAGAAGATCAGTTCTATTTTTCTTTCTCTTACAATACGCTCTTGCAAACGCCTTCTGGAGTAAATACAAATAAATTTTCACCAGGTTTCAAATTTGGTTTCCTCCGGGATATGCCTGTTAATAAACGAAGAAACAAAGCGATTGCACCAGGACTTGGACTGTCTTATGCTAATTATTTCCAGAACTTATTTATATATAAAGAAGATGGACTGCCCGTTTATAGCACGAACAGCATTGACAATAGTTATAAGAAAAACAAGTTTGAGCAAGTTTTTATTGATGTTCCCATAGAGTTCAGATGGAGAACTTCCGTTCCCGAATCGCATAAGTTTTGGAGAATATATACGGGTTTACAACTGAGTTATTTGGTTTATTCTAAGTCAATTTATACCGATCCAATATCTTCCATCACCGTTTCGAATAATAATGATTTTAATAAATTTCAAGCTGGAGTATATTTAGTTGCGGGGAACAATACTTGGAATTTCTATGCGTATTATGGTTTGGTCCCTATTTTTTCTTCTGATGCTCGCGTCAATAATGAACGTGTGAGCATGAATGCCCTTCATTTCGGAATGATCTTCTATATCTTATAGCCAAAATCGCAGTAGCGCCAACTGCGGAAAAATTCCTACAGCAAATCCTAACAAGAGTTCTTTGGTTGTATGAGCGCTCATTACAATCCTAGAAGAAGCTACCAATCCGTTGCAGATTAATAACAACGCAACACTATAAATTAAGTTTGTATTGTCGTGAATGCTGAGTGCAATTACAAATATGGTCAGTGAACTGATACCCAAAGTATGAATGCTGATTTTGGTTTTGAAGAATAAAAAAACAAACGCCAATAACGCACTAAGAATACCACCCAAATAGAAAAAAAACAACTCTGGTAATACCGTTAGGGTGACACTTTTTGAAAGTAATAGCGCCATCAAAACGATTTGAACCAACATTGGAATTTTGCGCTGAGACGCTTCTGAGACCATGATGGAATCGACTTTCCCCATCGCTTTTAGAAAATACAAGATGGTAAATGGTATAAAAATCGTTACTAGAATAATCTGAGAAAGCAGCAAGAATTTCTGTAGTGTTTCCAAATAATTGTCCGCTTCATACAGATAGAATAAAGCTCCAAAAAGAGGAATAAAAATCGGGTGCAAGAGATAAGAAAAAGGAACTAATATCTTTTTCAAAGTTAAGAGTGTTTTAAACGAGTTACATCTTTTTTCGCAAACGAGCGACAGGAATATCCAGTTGCTCTCTGTATTTCGCAATCGTTCTTCTAGCAATCGGATAGCCTTTTTCTTTCAGAAGTTCCGCCAATTGATCATCGGGAAGCGGCTTGTGTTTGTCTTCTTCTTCTAAAATATTTTTCAATATTTTTTTGATTTCTAAGGTAGAAACATCTTCTCCTTGATCATTTTTCATGGCTTCAGAGAAAAACTCTTTGATCAACTTGGTGCCGTAAGGGGTTTCAACATATTTACTATTGGCAACACGCGAAATCGTTGATATATCCATGCCCACCATTTCGGAGATGTCTTTCAAGATCATCGGGCGCAATTTAGTTTCATCGCCGTCTAAGAAAAACTCTTCTTGGTAATGCATGATGGCATTCATCGTCACCCAAAGCGTTTCTTGCCGCTGTTTAATGGCGTCAATAAACCACTTGGCAGCATCTAATTTTTGTTTTATAAATTGAACTGCGTCTTTCTGGGCATGCGATTTATCTTTCGAAACTTTATAGGTCTGCAACATTTCTTGGTAATCTTTAGAAACGTGCAATGTGGGTGCATTTCTTCCATTTAAAGTCAATTCTAATTCTCCATCAACGATTCTAATTGCGAAGTCTGGAACTACATTTTCTGTGATTTTATTCGCTCCAGTAAATGACCCTCCTGGTTTCGGATTTAGCTTTTCGATTTCATGAACTGCTTTCTTTAACTGTTCGTTAGAAACATTGAATTTGTGTTGCAGCTTTTCATAGTGTTTTTTACTAAAAGCATCAAATTGCGTTTCAATAATATCAGTGGCCAAAGCGACATATTCAGAAGGTGTTTTGTGTTTCAATTGCAACAACAGACATTCTTGTAAATCGCGCGCGCCAACGCCTGAAGGTTCTAATTCGTGAATAATATGCAAGATGCGTTCAACCGTTTTTTCGTCAGTGTAAATTCCTTGCGTAAACGCCATATCATCCACAATGTCAGCAATACTTCTTCGAATGTAACCCATATCGTCAATGCTGCCTACTAAAAATTCGGCAATTTCGCGTTCCTCATCATTCAAAATGAAAGTGTTCAATTGGTTGATCAAATCTTGATGAAAACTCACCGGAGAAGCCAACGGAGATTCGCGATGTTCGTCATCGTCACTGTAGTTATTTGTTTGTGTTTTGTATTCTGGAGTTTCGTCGTTACTTAAGTATTCATCGATATTAATGTCTTCTGCTTCAATGCTTTCATTGTCATCAAAATCATCATATTCTTCGTTGTCAAATTCGTCTTTCTCGTAATTTTCATCTTCTTCCTTTCCTGCTTCAAGTGCTGGATTCTCATTCATTTCCTCTTTCAATCGTTGCTCAAATGCTTGCGTAGGCAACTGAATCAACTTCATCAACTGGATTTGTTGTGGAGATAATTTTTGAGTTAATTTAAGATTGAGAAATTGCTTGAGCATAATTGTTTAATCGTTGATTTGTTTAATCGGTTAATCGTGTAACCGTTTAACTGCGTATATGTTTAATCGTTAATTTGTTTAATTGTTTAATCGTGAGTTCGTTTTGGGTTCTTTCGGTTAAACGATTCAACAAATCAACGATTCACTATTCTAGAATTCTGCGTTCATCGGTGTTCTAGGAAACGGAATTACATCACGAATATTACTCATTCCCGTCACAAACAACACCAATCTTTCAAACCCTAATCCGAATCCAGAGTGAACAGCGGTTCCGAATCTTCGCGTATCTAAATACCACCACAATTCTTCTTCATCGATGTTTAGCGCTTTCATTTTTTCTACTAAAACATCATGGCGCTCTTCTCTTTGTGAACCCCCAACAATTTCACCAATTCCTGGAAACAAAATATCCATCGCACGAACGGTTTTGCCATCTTCATTTAATCGCATATAAAACGCTTTGATGTTGGCCGGATAATCAAATAAAATCACGGGACATTTGAAGTGCTTTTCTACCAAGAATCTCTCGTGCTCGCTTTGCAAGTCAGCGCCCCATTCATTGATAATATAGTTGAATTTCTTCTTTTTATTGGGTGTAGAATCTCGCAAGATATCAATCGCTTCAGTATAAGAAACACGTTTAAAATCATTGGTCAAGACGAAATTTAATTTCTCCAACAAGCTCATTTCACTGCGTTCTGCTTGTGGTTTCGATTTTTCTTCATCCGCCAATCGAATATCTAAGAATTTTAAATCTTCCGCACATTTGTCAACCGTATATTTCACCACATATTTGATGAAATCTTCCGCCAAGTCCATATTGTCGTTGAGGTCGTTAAAAGCAACTTCCGGCTCGATCATCCAAAATTC
>CALPOS020000039.1 GCA_943325255.2 Sphingobacterium thalpophilum | reverse complement strand
TGATGAAAAACATGTTTATTGTAGACGAATCCTCTAGAATAAGGATATTACAAATGAGAGACCAAAACATAATTGATATATCAAATTTGTCAGATGGGCATTACTTGCTTTGTTATTTTATTAATGGAAGGTATAAAACGACCCGAATCATTCTAAGAAAAAACTAAATGGTTCTATTGCAAGTCATATTTCATTTTACGCAAAATACGGAGCGCCTCCTTAAAGGACAAATAGATATTTGGATAGGGTTTCAGAAGCGGTTTGGCATCAATCAACTTCTGTTTGGCTTCTTCAAAACCATTGAGATAGCAAATCATTAAAGTCGACGGTAAATTTTCCAAATCACGATTTTCACCTTCATTTAAAGTAGAGCCTTTCTGTAATTTAACCAACAAAGCCATGTTTGAATTGTAAATGTGAAAAAGCATTTTTTTATTGAATTCAGGCGGCTCGAAAAGGATTTCTCGGTCGATTTTGTAATAACCGTTATCATAAAATCGTATGGTTTGTTTCTCTAGTGGATAATAACTGGTCTTGTCATTAAGACCTAATGGTACATATTCAATTATAGTGAATGAATCTTCATCAAAAGTAATCGTAACTTCGTCTTGAGCAGAATAGAACAACTTAATTTGTTCGTTTATTAACTCAATGTCAACGCGAGACAGAAATGTTTTACCTCGAACTTTCTTTGGAATTCCAGCCCAACAAATCACAAACAGTTCCTTAAAAACTTTATATTTTGAAGACATGTCTTTATGCCTAAAATTCATAAAGTCGATGACTCCATCTAATGTATAGCCGATGCTGTTCCGCGAATTGTTCTCAATTCCAATAACCGTTTCTGTATTCTGGTAGTTTTTTTCGTACCCATGTTCGATAGGCACAGTATTACTTCCTATTCGGATAAAAACGGTGTTGGGTAGAATCGTGTGAATTCCTTTTTTGAAGAATGAAATTTTGCTTTTTGGCTTAATTGTAACCAAACCAATGACTTTATCCTTGGGCAGATTCGGGAAAGGAACATTTTCGTAAGAGATTTTAGGTGGATTTTCAAGAAATGCATTGACTAAATTCTGAATCCGACTATCATCAAAAAAGTCATCCCCAACAATTTCGTTATCTTGATCTTCGACGCCAACAACGATATAGGAATTATTGGTTGGATTCGAATTTGAAAGCGCACAGATATGCTTTAGAAACTTTCCTTTACCTTCTCTTGTATGTAAATTTAACTGACGCTTTTTGTCATAAAAACTCGACTCATCATTGTGAGCTAAGAGGTTCTTGATTAAAAGTCGTTTGTTAATCATTTGCTTCGTAAAATAAGACTATGGCACTTTATTTCCCGTGCTCGCAATCCATAACGCGAACCAATCTTCGAGTTCCAATTCAATATTTATTGCTTTTGTTAATTGAGAAACCCGCTTGACGTCCGTTGTGCCACAAACAGGGAAAATTTTCGACGGATGCCTTATAATCCAAGCAATCAAAATCAAATCTACAGAAACTTCATATTTGTTGGCCAAGATTAGTGCTTGAGCAGCGACACGTTTAGATTTCTCATCATTATTCTTAAAGACGGAACCAATTGGATTCCATGCCATTGGAGAGATATTGTGTATTTGCATATGATCCAAACTCCCGTCTAACATGGCGTCTAAGTCTGTAACGGAGAATTGTATCTGATTGTAATTCACTGCTGTTTTAGTTCGAATCAAATCGGTTTGTATAGGCGTAAAATTAGAAACACCAAAATCTTTAATTTTCCCATCTTCTTTTAAAAAAAGGACGGCTTCAGCAATTTCGTCAGCTTGCATCAAAGGGCTTGGTCGGTGCAGCAAAAGAAGGTCTAAGTAATCGGTTTGTAAATTTTGAAGCGATTGCTCTACAGACCAAACAATATATTTTTTAGAATAATCATAGTGCTTGATGCTATTATTTCGGTTTTCAGCAGTGTATTGAATCCCACATTTTGAGATCAATTGAATGTCTTCTCTAGGGATTTTACTCGTCTTCAATGCGCTTCCAAAAGCAGCTTCAGTTGTATAACCGCCATAAATGTCAGCATGATCAAAAGTTGAAATTCCGCTCTCAAGACAACACGTCATCAAATCTATCATTTGCTTTTCGCTCATGTTTTTACCCCAAATGCCCCAAGTCATTGTTCCGGCTATAATTCTTGAAAATGGATGTGTATTCATAAGGACAAAGAAATAATTAAAAAGGTTAAAAAATGATATTTAAAAGACGATTCTTTTTAGATCTTAAAAATATAAAAATACAATCACAAATCGTCCTTAAAATTGAGTGTTCTCAAGAAGTTTTAACCAATTTTTAACATCTTTCTTTTAAAAAAAAATTCAATTTGCACCATCAAAATTAACAAGCATAATTCATAGGACTAAAATCATGGAAATGGAAGAAAATACAACCACTCTCGACATCAGAGCGATTAATGAAAAAATTGAAAGAGAAAGCGCGTTCATCGATTTACTTACAATGGAAATGAACAAAGTAATCGTGGGTCAAAAACACATGATTGAAAGATTACTTATTGGTCTACTTGGCCAGGGTCACATTTTGCTTGAGGGAGTTCCTGGTTTAGCAAAGACACTTGCTATTAACACATTGGCTAAAGCCGTACACGGTTCTTTCAGCAGAATTCAGTTTACGCCAGACTTATTGCCTGCCGATGTTGTTGGTACCATGATTTACAATATAAAACAAAACGAATTTTCGATAAAGAAAGGTCCAATTTTCGCCAATTTCGTTTTAGCTGACGAGATTAACCGAGCGCCGGCAAAAGTGCAATCGGCTTTGCTAGAAGCGATGCAAGAAAAGCAAGTCACCATTGGCGATTCTACTTTTATTTTGGACAAGCCGTTTTTAGTTTTAGCCACTCAAAACCCTATCGAGCAAGAAGGAACATATCCTTTGCCAGAAGCACAGGTCGATCGTTTTATGCTGAAAACAGTTATCGATTATCCTAAAATGGAAGAAGAACGAATGGTGGTTCGTCAAAACCTTACTGGCGCATACGAAAAAGTAAATCAGGTAGTTTCTATCGAGCAAATTCTACGTGCTCAAGAAGCAGTTCGCGAAGTTTATATGGATGAGAAAATAGAGAAATATATTCTAGATATCGTTTTTGCAACACGTTATCCCGAAAAATACAAACTACAAAACTTAAAGCCTTTGATTGGCTTTGGCGCTTCTCCTCGAGGTAGTATCAATTTAGCTAACGCGGCAAAATGTTACGCATTTATAAAGCGTCGTGGCTACGTTATTCCGGAAGATGTGCGTGCAGTTGTGCATGATGTTTTACGTCATCGTATCGGAATTACTTATGAAGCGGAAGCTGAAAATATCACCTCGGTTGATATTATCAACAAAATCGTTAATGAAGTTGAAGTTCCTTAAAGATTTCCAAAAACCTTAGATCCAATAACCCTAGCGCCTTTGCGCCTTTGTGGCTAATAATATGGAAACAAAAGACCTTCTTAAGAAAGTACGAAAAATAGAAATTAAAACCCGAAGATTGAGTGATCACATCTTTTCGGGAGAATATCACACGTCTTTTAAAGGTCGTGGGATGACTTTTTCTGAAGTAAGACCATATCAATACGGAGATGACATTCGATCAATCGATTGGAATGTAACAGCAAGATATAATGAAGCGCATGTCAAAGTTTTTGAAGAAGAACGAGAACTTACAATGATGCTGATGGTTGATATTAGTGGCTCTGAAAGTTTTGGAACCAAAAACCAGTTCAAGAAAGACATTGTGACTGAAATTGCTGCGACAATGGCTTTTTCCGCTACGCAAAACAACGACAAAATTGGACTAATTCTATTCTCAGACCAAATCGAATTATATATTCCTCCCAAGAAAGGGAGATCCCACGTTTTAAGGATTATTCGAGAATTAATTGAATTTGAACCACAAAGCAACAAAACTGATATTGCACAAGCACTGAAATTCTTGTCTAGCACGCAAAAAAAGAAAGCCATTGTATTTATAATCTCTGATTTTATGTCAGATGAATATGAACACACCCTAAAGATAGCTTCTAAAAAACATGATATTACGGGAATACGAGTATATGATAATCGCGAAGAGAAAATGCCGAACATCGGAATGGTGTCAATGCAAGATGCCGAAACCGGCGCCGTACAATGGGTCAATACGGGTTCCAAATCCGTTCGATTGAATTACGAAAAGTACTATCAAGACAAAATCAACTATTTTAAAGAAACTTTTAGCAAATCTGGTTCTGGGGTCGTAAGTACAAGAGTTGACGAAAGTTATGTTACTAAATTACTAGGTTATTTTAAATCGAGATAATTGCCGAATTAGGCTCAAAACTATGAGAAAAATATTTTTCGTTGTATCAATTTTACTTACCACTTCGGTTGTTTTTTCACAACAAAAGCAAGTGCAAACGAGTATTGATACGACTAAGAATAAAATTGGCGCTGAATTTAAGCTTACGATAAAAACTACTGTCGATACCTCTGCTAAAGTAGCCTTCCCAAATCCGAAGATTCTCGGCGCATTAGAAGTAATTCAGTCCTATGCCATCGACACCATCAAAAAAGACAGTCGTTACGAATTGATTAAGAAGTATGGCTTGACGCAATTTGATAGTGGAAAGTACAGTATTCCAAGACTTACAATTTTAATTAACAACAAACCATTTTTTTCCGATAGTCTTCGCGTTGAGGTTAACAATGTGGTTGTCGACACTTTAAAGCAAAAACTTTACGACATCAAACCAATTATTGAAGTCAATTCAAGTAAAAGTTGGATTTGGAAATGGGCCCTAATTCTTTTGCTTCTCACCGGAATTGGCGCATTCATCTATTGGTTTATCAAAACCAGACAGAAGAAAAAAATTGAAGAGGAAGTTTATAAAACACCGATAGAAAAAGCAACAAGTCTGCTGAATTCTTTAGAGAAAAAGCAATTGTGGCAGAAGGGCGAAGTAAAAGCGTATTACAGTGAACTGACAGACATTGCTCGAAACTACATCGAAGAAGCGATAGACGTTCCCGCTATGGAAAGCACTACGTCAGAATTAATTGAAGGACTAAGAAAGGCGTCACAAAAGAAAAAAATGTCTTTGTCACCAGATACATTGAAGAATCTTGAAAATGTTTTACAGCAAGCAGATTTGGTAAAATTTGCTAAATCAAGACCACTTGAATTTGAAATTACAGAAGATCGTAAAAAAATTGAGCGAGCAATCGTAATTCTTGACAAGTCTATTCCGGTCGTGGTTGAAAAAGAAGACGAATTGCTGCTCAACGAATTGCAAAAGCAAGAACAAATACGTCTGCAGCTGCTGAAAAAACGCAAGAAGCGCATTCAACTTTCGGTAGCGATTCTTGTCGGAATCGTTCTTTTCACCTTAGCTTTTTTGATAACAACTAAAGGATTTACATACGTAAAAGACGTGATCTTAGGCAATACTTCCAAAGAACTATTGGAAGGAGAATGGGTTTATAGCGAATATGGAAATCCAAGCGTAACGATTGAAACACCGATGGTTCTCATGCGAACTGATTTGTCGCAAAGTATGCCAAAAGATGGTATGGCCTTGATAAAAGAAATGCAGACCTTTATCTATGGAAGTTTGATAGGAAAATTTCAAATTGCAGTTTCTACGTTTAAATTTAAACAAGAAGGCGAAATAGATTTGGTGAAATCAATCGACGGATCATTACAGTTTATGGAGAATCAAGGTGCTCAAAATATGATCGTCAAACAAGAGGAATTCGACACTAAACAAGGCATCAAAGGTCTAAAAGCATACGGAAGCTTTTCTAGAGTAGACGGTTTAACAAAGAGTAGTACAAAGTTTTACTATGAAGTTTTATTATTCCATCAGGACGGCGGTTTACAGCAAATTGTAATTATACACGAAGAGGGCGATACCTATGCAAATCAAATTTCATCACGAATTTTAGATTCGGTAGAACTTAAAAAAGTAAGCGAATAATGAAAGAGATCACGTTTTTAAATCCAGGTTTCTTTTGGTTATTTCTTTTGCTTCCACTAGCAATAGCTTGGTATTTGTGGAAAAGAAAGCAACAAGCGCCGACATTAAAGATAAGTTCATTGCAAGGATTTCAAAAAACGCCGTCTATTTTAGCAAAATTACAGCCAATATTATTTGTCATGCGTTTGCTTGCCTTGAGTGCAGTTATTGTAGCGATGGCGCGACCTAGAACTGTTGATATTAGTAATGAAACAAAAACCACAAAAGGGATTGATATTGTAATTGCCGTCGATGTTTCCGGAAGTATGCTTGCCAAAGATTTGAAGCCAAACAGAATGGAAGCGCTTAAAAGAGTGGCATCGGATTTCGTAGAGCAAAGACCGAATGACCGAATAGGCTTGGTGGTATATGCAGCAGAGGCTTATACAAAAACGCCAGTCACAAGCGACAAAGCAATTATTGTTGATGCGGTAAATAGCATCAAATATGACAATGTGTTGCAAGACGGAACAGGAATCGGAATGGGATTGACTACGGCAGTCAATCGTTTGAAAGATAGCAAAGCAAAAAGCAAAGTGATTATTCTACTCACTGACGGTGTAAATAATGCGGGATTTATCGAGCCTGAAACTGCTTCAGATATCGCGGAACAATACGGAATAAAAGTATATACAATCGGAATTGGAACAAACGGAATGGCAGAATTCCCTTATGCAATAGCACCAAATGGACAATTCTTATTCCGCATGATGCAGGTTGAGATTGACGAGAAATTAATGAGAAGCATCGCGAGAAAAACAGGTGGAAAGTATTTTAGAGCGACCAGCAATACTAAGTTGGTTCAGATTTATAATGAGATCAATAAATTAGAAACCACTGAAATTGAAGAGTTGAAATATTACGATTATGACGAGAAATACCGGCCATTGGTTCTAATTGCTGGATTACTTGTGCTAATTGAAATCGGATTGAGAAACACTATTTTCAAAAGTTTTATTTAATATGTACGAATTAGAAGAAAAAGGGTATCTCTATCTTTTGGCCATCATTCCACTTTTGGTTTTGCTGTTCTTGTACGTGCAGTTTTGGAAAAGAAAAAAGCAACGTGAATTTGGAGATTTAGATTTAGTCAGAAAATTAAGTCCACAACGATCCGTGTTTAAGCCTACATTGAAATTTATTCTATTGATTTTAGCACTTGTTGGTTTAATACTTGGGTTAGTTAATCCAAAAATCGGAACCAAAATGGAAACTATTAAACGCGAAGGAATAGATATTGTTTTTGCCATCGACGTTTCTAAAAGTATGTTGGCGGAAGACGTGGCTCCTAATCGATTAGAAAAAAGCAAGCAAATTGTTTCGCAAATCATTAATCAGTTAGGAAATGATCGAATTGGGATTGTAGCGTATGCTGGGAGTGCTTTTCCTGTTCTGCCCATTACGACCGACTACAGTGTGTCAAAGATGTTTTTGCAAAGTATGAACACTACGATGGTCTCTTCACAAGGGACTTCGTTAGATGACGCAATCAAATTGTCCTCGACGTACTTCGATAAAGGAAATAAAACAAGTAAATTATTAATATTAATTTCTGATGGTGAAGATCATTCTGAAGGAGCAACCGACGCTGCAGCAGAAGCCAATAAGAATGGAATGAAAATCATTACGATTGGCGTCGGAACTGAAAAAGGCGGTCCGATTCCAATGAAGCAAAACGGTGTTGTTCAAAGTTTCAAAAGAGATAACAATAACGAAGTGGTCATCACCAAATTAAATCAAGAAAGTTTAAAAGAAATTGCCAAAGCAACCAAAGGTGGTTATGTCAGCGGCAATTCGACCAAGGAAGTCCTCGCCTACGTAAAAAAGGCATTAGATAATATTCAAAAAACAGAATTTGAAGCCACTCAAATGGCAGATTTTGAATCCCAGTTTCAATGGTTTTTAGGGATTGCATTTTCCTTATTGTTTTTAGATATTTTCTTCCTTGACAGAAGAACCAACTGGATTACAAAGTTGAATTTGTTTAACGAAAAAACATCATGAGACAATTCATTTTATTAATGCTGCTGTATATTTCTTCCGTTTCTTTGGCTCAGGAAGTGGATAAAAACCTGCCAAAAGCAAACGATGAATTTGAAGCCAAGAAATACGCCAATGCAGAAGCAGATTATAGGATATCGTTGTCACGAACGCGGAAAAATGCGACTGCGAGTTACAACCTAGGGAATTCTATTTATCGTCAAAATCAAGCCAGTGAGGCCAAGAACTCCTATATGAAGGCGATAGAAAGCGCGAATTCGAAAGATCAAAAACATCAAGCCTTTCATAATTTGGGTAATGTTTTTATGAAAGAAAAAAATTATAGTCAAGCAGTTGAAGCTTTCAAGAATGCTTTGCGAAATAATCCAAGTGATGAGGAAACTAGATATAATTTTGCTCTAGCGAAAAAAATGTTGAAAGACAATCCGCCTAAAGAGGATAAAAAAGACAAAAAGAAAGAGAAAAAGGACGAGAAAAAGGATAAGAAGGACGAGAAAAAAGACGAAAACAAAGACAAGCAAGACGACAAAAAAGACAGCGATAAAGACAAAAAAGAAGATAAAGGACAAAACAATCAACCCAACGAACCAAAACCAAAGCCCGGAGGTATTTCTAAAGAACGGTTACAGAACTTGCTAGACGCTGTAAATAATGAAGAAAAGAAAATTCAAGATAAAGTGAATGCCAAAAAAGTAAAAGGAAAACCAGTACAAACAGAAAAAGATTGGTAGATTGTTACATTTGGAATTTGGAATTTGGAATTTGGAATTTGGAATTTTTCAAAAATTAGAGGTTAAAGCTAAGCCAAAAACACTTAGTAAAAACAATGAAGAAATATATTATACTCTTACTAATCAGTTTTCACGGACTTTGGGCTCAAGTGCAATTTGAAGCCAAAGTAAGTAAGAACACACTGGGATTAAACGAAAGATTGCGCATCGATTTCACCATGAATGCCGATGGGGATAATTTTTCGCCACCTTCTTTTGAAGGATTCAGAATCGTAGCAGGACCAAGTCAACAAGTGAGTCAATCATGGGTAAACGGCAGAAGTTCTTTTAATAAATCGTATTCTTATTTTCTTTTACCGACACAAAAAGGGACTTTAACCATTAAGCAAGCAGCGGTTGAAATAAATGGTCAGATTTATAAAACCAATCCAATCAAGATTAACGTAACCGCTGCAGTTCAACAACCACGAGATCCTAACGAAGAGCCACAAATCTCGGCTGATGACGCCATTCACTTGGTCGCAGAAATTTCGAAAGGAAATCCATACGTGAATGAACCGATTACTGTTGTCTATAAATTGTACTTCAGTTATAATATCGGAATCACCAATTGGCGCGAACTCAACAAGCCCAAGTACAATGACTTTTGGAGTCAAAACATCGACATCAAACAATTGGTCGCAGAAGAAGGAAAATACAACGGAGAAAAATATCGTTGTGTGGTGCTGAGAAAAACAGTTTTATATCCACAGAAGTCAGGAAAACTAGAAATAGAGCCACTATCATTAGACATCGACGTGCAAGTCCCAACAAACAGAAGAAATTTCTTTGGGCAAGTGCAAGTGGTCAATGACAACAAAAGAGTTTCAGCAGGAAGTAAGACTATAACGGTAAAACCACTACCAGAAGCGGGCAAACCAATTGATTTTTCAGGTGCAGTCGGAAGATTCAATTTTTCAGTGACGCCGTCCAAAACCAACTTAAAAAATGGAGAGTCACTTGATCTAAAAGTAGTGGCATCAGGTACAGGAAACTTAAAACTGTTTTCGCTGCCGAAACCAGTAGTTCCCAATTCACTTGAAATGTATGATCCTGTGCATAGTGAGAAAGTAAATACACCATTATCAGGAATGAACGGAAGCATTTCAGATTCGTATACAATTATTCCACAATTTAAAGGAAAGTATCCGATAAAACCAATGTCGTTTACCTATTTCGACCTTTCAACAGGGAAGTATAAAACTATTACATCACCGGAAATCTTAATCAATGTTTTGGATGGCCCATCAACCGGAGATAACGCTGAAGTCGCGGCCAATTCTGGTGTGGCAAAAATGAAAGTGAATGCTGGAGAACAATTTCAGTTTATCAAATTAAAAACTAGTTTGACCGCAATAAACCAGAAAGACTTTTTAGGGTCGACCTTGTTTTATGTGCTTACTTTTCTTCCGTTGTTGATTATACCAATCATTGTTTTGGTGAAAAAGAAAAAAGAAGCAATCGATGGAGATGTCGCTGGAAATAAAATCAGACTGTCAAATAAATTAGCGAAGAAATACTTGTCAGAAGCCAAGCAGCAACTCCAAAATAAAGAAATGTTTTATGTTGCCCTAGAAAAAGCAATGCATAACTTTCTAAAGGCAAAGCTTAAAATCGAGACTTCTGAGATGAGTAAAGATTTTATTCAAGAATTATTATTATCAAGAAATGGTAATTCGGCATCGGTGACCGCCTTTATCGATTTGACGAAGAACTGTGAATTGGCTCGTTATGCGCCAGCATCAAGTGTAGCGATTCAGCAAGATTACGACAAAGCGGTTACGATTATTTCAGAATTAGAAAAGCAAATCTCTTAATTGACTGTAGAAGAAAAATGAAAAAGACGTTATATTTATTGCTTTTGACCTCGCAGTTTTTCTTTGCCCAAAGCGGTTTCGAAAGAGGAAATGCGCTATATCAAAAAGGGAAATACGAAGAAGCGATTTCCGCCTATGAAACTATTTTAGATTCAAAAAAGGAGTCGGCTGAACTTTATTTCAATTTGGCCAATTGTTACTACAAACTCAACAAGGTGGCTCCGGCAATTTATAATTACGAAAAAGCGCTGGTTTTGAATCCCAATGATAGCGAAATCCAAAACAACCTAGCCTTTGCGCACAAACTAACGATAGACGAAATTAAAGTGGTTCCTAAAGTGGGCTTTGCTAAATTATTACGAGACTTTACAGGTGCTTTCCACTACAATACTTGGGCTTGGATTACCGTTGCCTTGTCGGGATTTTTCCTGCTGTTTTTTCTTGGATATTACTTTTCTCAATTAACATCTTCGAAAAGGATCTTCTTTATTGGGATGTTTATGATTGTTTTTCTGATTTTGTTAAGTGGATTGGCAGCAATCTTCGAAAAGTCGCACTTTGAAAATGAAAGACCAGCGATTGTTTTTGCAGAAATCACGCAAGTAAAAAGCGAACCAAAATCTTCTAGTTCAGATGTATTTATGCTACACGAAGGCGCGAAAGTGTTTCTTCACGAATCGATAGAAAATTGGGTTAAGATAGAATTGACCGACGGTTCAGAAGGCTGGATTGAAAATTCTGCCGTTAAATCAGTGAAGTAATTATTTTTTATCCAAATCATTTTCCAATCGGAAGTCTTCAGTTTGGAATACTTCAAACCATTCTGAAATAGCGGGATAAATGTTTTTAGACACTTCTTGTACCATCGGATAAAGTGTCGAATTTTCTTTCATTTCTTTGGAAACAAAATGGTTTTCAAAATTTATTTTTTGAAACAAATTAAGTAACACACTTATCACTAAAATGGTACGCAGTAGCCCTAAAAACGCCCCCAAAAAATTGTTCATAAAGCCCAGACTGGCAAAATTGGCAATAGAGGTGAATGCCTTTGCTAAAAAAGAAACGACTATTATTACGGTAAGAAAAGTAAGTGCAAATGCCGCAACTTGTATGGTTTTGGCATCCCAAGAAACTTCTTTTTCTAAATACGATTTAGTGACAAAAGAAAAACGGATTGCTAGGTAAATCCCCAACATAATAGAAATTAAAGACGCTAACTCAACGAAAAAACCGTTGCGAAATCCCTTGATTATTCCGAGGACAAGAAAAACCGCTAAAATAATATCAATCAACTCCATTATTGCACTTTAAATCCGAACAAATATAAACGAATTGGTGGTCTAGTCCGCGGGCAACTTCTTATCTTTGCCCACGATTTTGGTTGCATTCCCAAATCCTAGAACTAGAAGCCTAAAAATTTAATATCTAATTCATGTCTAGAGACCAACAACTCAAAGAACGCTGGGAAAAGCTTGTCAACTTGCTTTCCAATCAATTTTCGCAAGGCGAAGACCTCGACTTGGATGCGATCATTTATCTAATTGGCGTTCAAGAACTCGGGAAAGTCCACCAGAAATACAAGAAAGACGAGAAGCTTAACCTCATGCACATCGCTATTTGTCGCTTACTAGAGCCTTACGGTTTCTACGAATTCGACTATTTCGATGACGAAGGTTGGCCACATTATAGCGTCAAAGAAGAGCTACCACCGCTCAAAGCTGGCGAACAATCCGTACTAATGAAAGAAGCCATCGTTAATTACTTTATAGAAAGAGAAGTCATTGACTAATTTTCATTGCGCCTCTGCGTCTTTGCGAGCAATTATTATTTAATCTCGCAAAGGCGCAAAGGCGCAAAGAAATTAAAAAACAAGCGAATAGAAAAACCCTGTAAACTTTGCAGTTAAATTCCTAAATTTGCGCTTTCATTTACAGCACAACCATGATAGACAAAATCAAAGAACATATCGCCTCAGTTCAAGCATTCACAACAGAAAACGCCACTGAACTCGAAGCATTCAGAATACAATACTTAGGAAGCAAGGGTTTGCTGAAGGACTTTTTTGCTGAATTCAAGAATGTTCCTAACGATCAAAAAAAAGAATTCGGTCAAGTCATCAATTTGCTTAAAACTTCCGCGGAAGAAAAAGTAAAAACTATTCAGGAATCTCTAGAAAGCAAAGAAGAAACTAAAGGTTTCTATGGCGATTTAACGCGACCAAGTGAGCCAATCATCATAGGATCTAGACATCCTATTTCGATTGTAAAAAACCAAATTATTGATATCTTTTCAAACATTGGATTCAACGTTTCAGAAGGACCAGAAATAGAAGATGATTGGCACAATTTCACCGCATTGAACTTGCCAGAATACCATCCGGCTCGTGATATGCAAGACACGTTCTTCATCCAAACGAATCCAGATATTTTGTTGAGAACGCACACTTCTTCAGTACAAGTGCGCTATATGGAAAATAACAAACCGCCGATTCGCACGATTTCTCCAGGAAGAGTGTTCCGAAACGAAGCCATTTCGTCGCGATCCCATTGCATTTTCCACCAAGTAGAAGGATTGTACATTGACAAAGATGTTTCGTTTGCCGACTTAAAGCAGACGCTTTTATATTTTACCAAAGAGATGTTCGGAAAGTCTAAAATACGTTTAAGACCGTCGTATTTTCCTTTTACAGAGCCAAGCGCTGAGGTTGATATTTATTGGGGACTCAAAACAGAAACCGATTACCGCATTACCAAAGGAACGGGCTGGTTGGAAATTATGGGATGTGGTATGGTCGATCCGAATGTACTTAAAAATTGCGGTATCAATCCAGATGAGTATAACGGTTTCGCCTTTGGAATGGGAATCGAAAGAATCGCGATGTTGCTCTATCAAATCGGAGATATCAGAATGTTTTACGAAAACGATGTGCGATTCCTCGAGCAATTCAAATCAAGTATATAGATTTTCAGGAGCTGTTTCCTGCTTTACGCCATTATCTTTGTTCGTGCCTCACAAAGGATATCGGC
>CALPOS020000038.1 GCA_943325255.2 Sphingobacterium thalpophilum | reverse complement strand
TATTAAAAGCAATTTCGAAAAATATGGTTACCAACCAATAGAGACTCCGTCATTTGAGAATTCGGAAACTTTGATGGGGAAATATGGGGAAGAAGGAGATCGTTTGATTTTTAAGATTTTAAATTCGGGGGATTACTTAACTAAAGCGGATGAAAACGCATTACAAAATAAAGAGAGTAATAAATTGACTTCCAGTATTTCCGAAAAAGCGCTCCGATATGACTTAACCGTGCCCTTCGCTCGCTATGTAGTACAACATCAAAATGATATCGAATTTCCTTTCAAACGCTATCAAATTCAACCAGTTTGGCGAGCAGATCGACCACAAAAAGGACGTTTCAGAGAGTTCTTTCAATGCGATGCTGATGTAGTGGGATCCAATTCATTATGGCAAGAAGTTGAATTGGTGCAATTGTATGATGCCGTTTTTTCTGACTTGGGATTGGAATGTGTTACCATCAAAATTAATAATCGAAAAGTTTTATCGGGTATTGCCGAGGTTATTGGTGCAAAAGATAAATTGATTGACTTTACTGTTGCCTTAGACAAACTAGACAAAATCGGAGCTGATGGCGTGAAAAAAGAAATGTTGGAAAAAGGAATTTCTGAAGCGGCTATTTTGAAAGTGCAGCCTTTATTTCAATTTTCGGGAAGCATCGAAGATAAAATTCAGCAATTATCCGCGTTACTGGCGTCATCGGAAGAGGGAATGAAAGGAGTTGAAGAATTGCAATTTATTTGCACTCAAGTTTTAGCGTTAGGATTACAATGTTCGACACTCGATTTGGATGTGACTTTAGCGCGAGGTTTAAATTATTACACCGGTGCTATTTTTGAAGTGGCTCCACCAAAATCAGTTGCCATGGGTTCGATTGGCGGTGGCGGAAGATATGATGATTTGACGGGTATTTTTGGATTGAAAGATATTAGTGGTGTAGGCATTTCGTTTGGTTTGGATCGCATTTATTTGGTTATCGAAGAACTCCAATTATTTCCAGAAACAGTAATGACATCAACCAAAGCTCTGTTTATCAATTATGGTGAAAAGGAAGCTTTTTATGCTTTCCAAGCCATTCAAAAACTCAGACAAGATTCCATAAAAGTAGAGTTGTATCCCGATGCTATTAAAGTAGGCAAGCAATTGATGTATGCCGATAAGCGACAGATTCCTTTCGTCGTTATTGCAGGTGAAACTGAAATGGAGCAGGGGAGATTTGGATTAAAAGATCTCAGAACCGGCGAGCAAAAGATGCTTTCGTATGAGGATTTGAAAGTGCAGTTGTCCTAAACTTTAAAAGTTTACCATTACAAATATTTACCGCAGATGCGCAGATTTTTACTTCCTTGTAAATCTGTGACCCGAGCGACAGCGAACGGACGAAGTAATCTGCGTTTTTTTTTGGTAATTATATATGCAAAAAAGAGCTTCTCATTACAAGAAACTCCTTTACCTTATTTTGGAAAAAAGGGTGGGATTATTCGATGATTATTTTACTACTTAAATCACCTTTTGTTGTATGTACTTTTACAATATAAGTACCTGTACTTACATTTGTAACCGGTATTTGAATTTTCTTTTGGTCTGCGTTTTTCACTTCCCAAGTACGAATTGATTGTCCAAGCATGTTGTAAAGATCTACCGTTTGAACCGTTTCATCTAATGTGCCATTGTTGATGGTGATTGTATCATTACTATTGGTAAATTTAACAAGCACATCTTCACTTAGGTCGAAATCATTTGTATCCAATGACGTACTAGTAAATCTCAACGAGAATCTATCATCAAAAGTTCCTATAGGTAGATTGACTGCAAAGTTTCCGTTTCTTATGTCATGGTATTGATCCGTTACATTGTCATGGATGTAAATATTTTGATTTTCATCAAAGTTTTCAGTGGCATCTAAAACGAATTCTACGTTTCCTTCTAAACCATTTTTTACAGACAATGGTAGGATTTTGCTAGAGTCGAATGCATCTACACCTTGGATTACTAATTTAAATCCGGCATTCGCAAAGTAAAGATCATTCGGTTGACTGTCGAGTTGCGTCGCGTCATAACCAGGGTCAAATCCTTCAGTTGCCAAGTTACCCATAAATCCTAGTAGAATTTGACGGTGGTATCCGTTTACAGAGTTGAAACCCAATCTGATTTTAGCGAAATTGTTGTTATCTACAATTTCATCTTCGCTGTTGTCAAAGTTTCTATCTACTATTGAAACCGACTGACTATTGTGTCTAAACATTACGTTAGAACTCGCGTTGGTTTCTCTAATAAAGCTACGTTGGTTATTATTAAAGGTAATGTTTCCGCCAGTTGCTCCTGCATAGACTAAGAATCCTTGTCCAACTGGAATGAATCTATTTGGAATTCTAGAACTTGATCCCAATCCACTAATTCCTGTTGGTGCTACTGGAGGTGTTCCTCCGACTAAGTTTCTTGCTGCATAACCTCCTTGATAGTCAAGAAGATTATGGGAATTATTGGTGCTAAAATGTTCCCAGAAATATACCGCTCCCGTCATTACACTGCTGTTTGCCATGATAAAGGCATCGGCATCTAGTGCAGAAGGATATGGATTTCCGCAGAGGTTTAAGTTACCTCCAGCGATTGGCGTTGTAATTGTACCATTGTTTGGTTTACCTACAAAGGTATAGTTCTGTGTTGGTGTCGCCGCGCTCGTTCCTTTCAATGTGTAACCTTGAGCAGCTTGTAATGTTCCGTTGTTACCAACTGCCGCCCAGTTTGCGTACTCTGGAGATAGGTTTTGGAATTTAAAAATCCAATAGCTGCTCAAAGTAACTGGAGAAGTTGCAGCCCCATTGTACCCTGAAGTCCAAGTAATCGGTTGAATATTATTTGGATCTGTTCCATCTCGAAGTACACCACTAACAGTATAAGCGGTATTATTAGCTGTTGTACTTAACGCACCCACCGGAGAACACCAGTAGTTATAGTTAAACATATTAGATTGTCCTTGTTGATCTCTTTCGATAGAACCAGCACTATTCACCTCTAATTCACTATTTGCAGTTTGTACCAATTGTGATTTTCCTTGAAGGTCAATTTTACCGTCTAAATCTAAGTACCAATCATTTTGAATTTTGGTGTCGTTATTCATCGTAATCGTAACTCCAGGATTTACAAACATCGCTAAGTCAATTGAATTGGCTGTTTCAGTGATATTATGTTGTACTTGAATGATTGAAGAATCAAAGTCAGTTACGTCCATGCCACGAATGTCTTTTGTAGCATCATTCACCGCTGTAGCAAAAGTTCCTGTTGTTCTTGTTACGAAAGGCATAGGTGCTTCTTGTGCTTTGATTATTTTATTGTTATAAATTTCCATACCGGTTCCTATATCTAAAGATGCGGTGGTAATGTTATCAACGATATCATCTTTATACACATCCATTCTGTAGTTTCTTAACATATTAGCGTAAGGAAGTGTTTGGATGTCTTTAGGGACAATTGTACCGCGCACTTGCGAAGCGGTATTTTGCACTTCTTGATATACCATTCTTTGCAATTGCAAATCAGTTAAGGCAACATTAAATATACGAACCTCATCTATTTTTCCTTTGAAATAGTTTGAAGCAGCACTTGGGTTTTTACCTAATGTCAATGCAGCTGAAGCAATGTTACCGGCAGCGGCACCGCTGGCCACCATTACACCGTTGAGGTATAATTTGACTGTTGAACCGTTATACACTGCGCCAACATGATACCATTGTGTGGTGTTCAATGCCGCGGTAGTATAAGGTGCTACAGGAGTGGAGTAGGTTATCGTCGATCCGTTTACTACTGCTTCAAGATTTCTACTGCTGTTCACTCTCAATTGAAATCCTGGTTGTCCAGCTACTACTCCGGTGGCGGAGAAAGTACTATTCAAATCGATCCAAGCCATTATGGTTTCATTAGCTAATACTCCGAGAGCAGTTGCGTCTTGTCCATAGTCATTGCGGCCATCAAAGTCAAGATATAGCTTTCTGTCTAAATCTCTTGGAGAACCTTTCACCACGTCATTGGTATCAAAGCTATTAGGAATACCGTCACCGTCTGTATCGCCAGTACCATCAATTTTACCATCACCATTCGTATCAAAACTACCGTATAAGCCAGTTTGAATATCATTAGTTCCATCATCGTTTGAATCCGCTTGCAAGAAATCTGCAATACCATTCAAGTCGCTGTCTTGCGCATAAGCTCTTATAGTTGATCCAAACAAAGCGGAATTATCAAACAAATTGAGTAAACCATCACCTTCAGCATCTGCTCCATCTCCTGTACCATCACCAGTGATATCTCCATCACCATTCAAAACACTGGCTTCATCAACATCAAATAGAGAGTCGTTGTCACTATCTAGATCAAGATGATTTGTTATGCCATCACCGTCTTTATCGGCAATATTGTAAGTTCCCGCCGCAATAAGTACATCTATATAATCATTGATTCCGTTTGCATTAGCATCTACCCATGTGGTAACAGTTGTTTTGTCCATGGTTGCAGTTCCATTGCTGTATACTTTAAATCCTGCTTCCTCGATATCTGGGATACCATCATTGTCAGAATCAACATCGGTAATATCAGCGACTGCATCGCCGTCAGAGTCTATACAGTTCTGGTTGATGATAATCTGCACGTCATCAATAAAGTTACCAACTGAGGCACTTCCTGAAGCTGTTGGTCCTGCTTGAAAAGTCAATACAATAGAAGTTTGTCCGATAGGAATTGGATATGTTCCAGAATAAGAACCCCATGAAGTATTCCCATCAACCATCGTAACGATAGGCGCGGAAGCTATAGCATTGGCCAAGTTATCGCCAAATTTGACGTAAGCCGTATCTGATCCTGCTCTACCGCGGTGTTTGATGGCCCAGTATATTGTACCTCCGGCGCCATTCAAACAAAATGTTTGGTATAATATCCCAGGAACGTTTGCATTTAATTCAGCGAATTGATTCCCTGCAGCAGCTGGCACAGGACCGCCACTTCCGCTGCTAAATCCAGTACTCCAAATTTCGATAAATGGTTCTGCACTTGTTTGCCATCCTGTTACACTAGTTGTAGGAAGAATAGCGTAAGTTGCGGCTCCAATTGTTGGGGTTTCAAAGCTTCCGTTTACGAATGTATCACTAATACAAGTACCACATTCAATAGTATCTAAAATTCCATCATTGTCTTCATCTTGGTCGACATTGTTATCTATTCCGTCGCTATCGTTATCTAGTAAACCAGCGCCTTGAATAGCAAAAGTATAAGGGTTTTCGTCGCTATCGTTGTTTCCGATATTGATTGTTGCCACTCTTGTAAATACAGCACTAGGGTTAAAAGTGACTGAGAAAGTAGTACTAGAACCTGCTCCAATTGAAAGTGTACTTGGATTAGCAGATATGCTAAACTCGGTTGCGTTCAATCCGGTGATTGTTGGATTAGAAATCGTTAAAGGCAATGAACCAGTATTTAGAATGGTGAAAACACGTGTGATTGTTGCAAGATTGATATCTGCAGGACCAAAATCTGTATGGTCTGAAATTGAAGTTACTGCGTCACCATTTACAATAGAAAGACTATTACCCATTACATCAATTTCTCTCGTAACACCTGTTCCTTGAATGTTGAAGTTGTATGGGTTTTCGTTGCTATCGTTATTACTAAACGTAAGGGTAGCTGTTCTAAGTCCTAATGCTGATGGTACGAAGGTAACAACAAAAGTTGTACTACTAAATGCAGCAACCGAAGTGCTTGGTTGCGGTGATACTGTAAAATCGCCTGCATTAGCACCTGAAACTACTACTGAACCCAGTGTTAAGGTAATATTTCCGTTATTGAAAACGGTAAATGTTCTTGTACTAGCGGTTGAACTGAAATCTGTCCAATCAGCTGTAGTTGGTGTTGTATCATTATTAGCAATTGATGTAGCATTTCCTTGTACATCAATTTCAGGAACAATACCAAATCCTTGAATATCAAAACTATATGGATTTTCGTCTGTGTCGTCATTTACGATAGAGATCGTAGCTGTTCTTATATTGATAGCACTCGGAGAGAATGTTACTGTGAAGGTAGTTGAACCGAAAGCTGCAATTGATGCAGCTGGAGGTGTGGTCACTGCAAAGTCCGCCGCATTTGTTCCTGAAATTGTAATTGCATCAATATCTAATGCGATGTTACCTGTATTTCGAATTGTAAATGTTCTGGTTCCAGCAACAGATCCAAAATCTGTCCAGTCGGCAGTTGTTGGCGTAGTGTCCCCATTTACAATTGACGTAGCATTTCCTTGAAGGTCTATTTCTTGCGAAAGACTTGAACCTTGAATATTAAAAGTATATGGATTTTCGTCGAAGTCATTGTTTACGATAGAAACATTTGCAGTTCTAACTCCTAAGGCGGTTGGTGCAAAAGTTATTGTAAATGTTGTGGTAGCTCCGATGGCCACAGTGGCACTAGGTGGAGTTGTAACCGTAAATTCGCTAGCATTTAGTCCGCTAATTGTTATGGCTCCCACAGTTAAAAGCGATCCACCAATATTTCGAATGGTAAAAGTTCTTGTTGAATTTGTAGCGTCAAAGTCGGTCCAATCTGCAAGTGAAGGCGTAGTGTCGCCACTTACAATTGACGTTGCATTCCCTTGAATATCGATTTCATTATAGTTTACTGTTGCAATTACTGCAACTCTAGGAGATGAAATACAGGTTCCATTAACAGCTTCTACATAATAAGTTGTAGTTGTCGAAATAACAGGAGTAGTAAAACTCGTTCCAGAACCTAATGATGAACCGCCGGTCAAATCAGCATACCAGTTTGGTGTACCCACTGATGCTGTCGCACCTAGCAATACTGTTCCGGCACCAGTTCTCGACCCAGGAGTCGTTCCTGAAACTGTTGGCGCAACGAAAAAGGTTAATGTTTTGGTAGCAATTGCATCGGCACACGGTGCGTTTGCAGTAGCCGTTAAGGTAAATGTTCTGCTTCCAGCTGCAATGTCAGCCGCACTTGGTGTGTAGGTGCATAGCGTCAATGAATTGGCGTTTGTAAAAGTGCCTGTTCCATTAGAGGTCCACGTTACGCTAGCGAAATTGCTTGCGCTAGATCCCACTGTAATATTGATTGCGCCAGAAGTATAACACGAAGTAAAGTTTGAACCTGCAACAGCTGCAGGTGCTGCAGTTATTGTTGCTGTTTTGGTTGAGGTCACATTACCGCAACCAATATTTGTAGCTGTTAATGTTAGTGTAATACTGCCAGCCGTTATGTCCGACGCACTAGGCGTATAGGTACAAGTGGTTAACGAATTTGGATTAGCAAACGTTCCTGTTCCACTACTAGTCCATAAAAGTGAGGTATAGTTTGTTGCACTTGACCCCGCTGTCACATTAAATGTTGGCGTAGTTGAACAACCTGCTACATTTGTTCCAGCAACCGATGTTGCCGCCGCTGTAATATTTACCGTTGTCGTATTAAAACTAGAAATTACAGTACTACAACCCGCACCAGATGAAAGGTTGGTTATAGTTACTGTTGTTCCTCCAATATTTAAAGAAGGAGTTGAAAAAGTTCCAGTTCCTGGGCTACCAGCAGTAAATGTCATGGTAGCTGTATTTCCGGTTGCTGTTGTATCTCCCGACAGATTATAAGTTACATTGTATGTTCCGGTAGGTAATGACGATGATCTTAGTGTTACAGTAGCAACCGAAGCATTACAAAAAGGGCCGTTATTGGTCGCTGCCGCAGTTAAGGCATAGGTTGGACAAACCCAAGTAATGATCACTTGTCCGTTTGCTCCATCACCTCCAATTGTGCTCGGAGAACCTGAAGCACTTTTATCGCCAGCACCACCGCCACCGCCACCTAAGGCTGATGTATTGCTGAAACCATTATTAGTTGCCGACCCACCTGCAGCACCTGCTCCTGAACCTGTAGGTACCGGAGTTGGGGCATTGCTGGTTGACCAAACGGCGGCTCCTGAGAGACCGTTTCCTGAGGTTCCGGCTGAAGTTGCACCTGGACCACCATGGCCTGTACCTGCATCTCTACCAGTTCCTCCGTCACCACCAGCGTATTTTGTAGTACCCATAACTACTGGAATTGCACCACCACCGGCACCACCGATTCCACCGGCACCACTAACGGGAGGATTTCCACCAGCACCACCTTTGGCGAGTACTGTAGAACTATTCATAAACCAAGAATCTGTCCCTGGATTTCCAGCTGCTCCAGCATTACCTGTACCACCGATACCGACCGTTACCGTATGCGTTCCAGCTGGGACAGCAAGGGCAGGTGCAATACTATAAGCACCACCACCACCACCACCAGCGCCATCACTAGTAAAGGTATTTCCTCCACCAGCACCACCAGCACCCCATGCTTGCACGGAAACTGTGGTAACACCTGCTGGTACTGTGAAGGTACCATCTGAGTTGTAGGTTTGTGATATTTGAGAGTAGCCAATTCCACTTAAAAGTAGTAGGCTAAATAGTAATAGGTTTTTCTTTTTTAAGAATAATGTTGTTTTCATAACTTCCTTTCCCTTAAAAAGTGTGTTTGGGTAATTATAATCATTTAACGAGTTAAAAGTAATTGTGTGATCTTAATTTACAAAATTATTAATCGATAAAAAGCATAAAAAATAGATGAAATGCTTTTTTTTATTTATTTTGAAGTTTTTTTCTTACAATTTAAGATAAAGATAAAGCTTCTTGCATGAAGAAGCTTTATTTATAATTCTCTAGTTTAGAGGTTTTTAATGGATAATGACTTTCTTGCCTACGTTACCGTTACTAGTATTTATTTTTAAGATGTAAGTTCCTTGGCTGATGTCATTTACAGGAATTTCGACAAATTGATCTTGGTTGCTTTCATTTAACTTCCATTCAACAATAAACTGTCCTAGCATATTATATAAAGTAGCTGATTGAACGACAGTATCTGCATCGTTTTTAGCTATAATAATGGTTTTGTTATGATTCACTAAAGACACATCAACAGAAGTACTACTCTCTGTTTTGTTGTTTGAATTTGCATTTCTTTTGAAGCACAATGAAAATCGATTGTCCATAATTCCACTTTGCAAATTGACTGTGAAAGGCTCATTCTTAATATTGTAGTATTCGTTTGCGATGGCGTCATAAATGTAAATTTTTTGATTGTCTTCTAGGTTTTCCAATCCATCGAGTGTAAACTTCACTAGTCCATCGCTATCTATTTTGACAGAAAGTGGGAAAATCCTAAATCGGTTAAAATAGCCATCTCCCTGAATACTTAGTTTCACGTTGTTGTTGATAAAGCACATATCATTTGTTAAATTCTCTAACTGTGGGGCGTCATAGCCTTTATCTATTCCGGCGGAGGCTAGTTCATTCATAAAGCCAAGAAGAATTTGTTTGTGATACCCATTTGGACTTGTAAAACCTAGTCGAATTTTTGCGGAAGAACGGCGTCTTCGGTCATGTATTTCTTTTGGCGTATCATTAGCAATCGTATCCGTATTTTGGCGAAAGAGAATAGTAGAATTAACATCTGTTTCTTTCACGAAATTTCTTTGGTTGTTATTGAATATGATATCGCCGCCAACGTTACTTCCATACATCAAGAATCCTTGACCGACTGGAATGTATCTGCTAGGAATTCTGGTGCTCGAACCCAATCCGCTTATACCTGCTGGCGATACCGGAGGAATGCCTCCAATGAGATTTCGAACCGCATATCCTCCTTGATATTCCAACAATATGTGGGAAGGATTCGTATTGTAGTGCTCCCAGAAATAGATTGCACCAGTCGTTGCCGTTAGATTGTCAAAGATGAAGTCATCTGCATCCAGCGCGGAAGCATATGGATTTCCGCATAAATTTAAATTATTGGCGGCGATTGGAATTGAAATGGTTCCGTTGTTAGGTTTGCCAACGAACGTATAGTTTTGGCTTTCTTGCCCATTATCAATCCCTTTCATCGTAAATCCTTGGCCCGCGAGCAGTGTTCCGTTCTGCCCCACCGATTCCCAATTGGCATATATTGGAGATAAATTTTGAAACTTAAATATCCAGTAGCTGCTCAACGTAATTGGAGAAGTGGGTGCACTGTCATAACCAGGTGACCATGTGATGTTTTGAATATCGTTTGGATCTGTTCCATCTCGTAGCACTTGATCGACTGTATACGATGTGTTATTGCTAGTACTATTGATGGCGCCAACTGGTGATGACCAATAGTTATAATTGAATTTATTCGCTTGTCCTTGTTGATCTCGTTCAACCCATCCCGAACTGCTCATATCCAAATCGCTATTGCCGGTTTGAACCAATTGAGATTTTCCTTGAAGGTCAATTTTACCATCCAATTGTAAGTACCAATCGTTTTGAATTTTCGTATCATTATTCATCGTAATTATAATTGCAGTGTCGACAATCATTCCTAGATCTGTATTATCGCTGGTTTCTGAGATATTGTGTTTTACATGAACAATAGACCAATCTTGATCCATAATGTCCATGCCTCTGATTTCGTTTGTTGGACTATTTACTGCAGTTGCGAAATCTCCTGCTCGTTCTGTTGCAAATGGCATTGGCGCTTGCTGCACATTTATCGTTTTGTTATTGTAGATTTTCATTCCAGTTCCTATATCAATACTTGGTGTCGATAGGTCGTCGATGATGTCATTTTTATAGACATCCATTCGATAGTAGCGAAGTAGATTTGCAAATGGCAGTGCACCAATATCTCTTGGGATAACTGCTCCTCTGACTTGAGAGGCCGTATTTTGAATTTCTTGATACACCATTCTTTGAAATTGTTCGTCCGTCAATGCGATATTAAAAACGCGCAATTCGTCTATTTTTCCTTTAAAGTATTTTGTTGAAGCACTTGGGTCTTTCCCAATGGTTAGTGCCGTTGCATCTGCAGCAATAGATCCGCTAGCTGCTGTGCTTGCGACCATTTCGCCATTTATGAATAATTTTAGTAAACCACCACCGTATACCGCACCAACATGGTACCATTGCGCTGTATTTAGAATATTGGTGTCACAAGTTAATGTCGTTCCATTGACCACAGCTTCTAACTTTCGTGAACTACTAATGCGGATATTGAACCTATTTTGACCCATGATTATTCCGTCAGAAGAAAAAGCGTTGTTCAAATTGATCCAGCCCATGAGACTTGCACTAGATAATCCACCTAAAATTGCGGAACCTTGACCGTAATCATTTCTCCCGTCAAAATCTAGATAGAGTTTTCGGTTTAGATCTCTTGGTGAACCAAAATAATTGGTATCCGTGTCGAAAGCATCTCGGATTCCATCTCGATCAACATCTGAGGTTCCGTCAATGATGCCATCATTATTCGAATCAAGAGACGCAAATAGGGTTGTGTTGATATCGTAGACGCCAGAGTTGGATTGCACATTTAGAAAATCGGGATTGCCTGAAGAAAGTGTATCTAACGGCAGGGCTTTTCCTAAATTTCCGAAACCAGAGAATGTATCGAACATCGAGAGAATTCCGTCTTGGTCGCTATCGGTTCCTTCGCCTTCTCCGTCACAGTTGATATCGCCATCTCCGTAATAAATTCCGGCTTCATCGACATCAAATAATGCGTCATTATCGGCGTCTAAATCGAGATAATTGGGTACGCTGTCACCATCAAAGTCTGCGGATGTATTTGACGCATACCAAGCTTCGGGAGTATCGTGCCAGCCGTTGCTATTTGCATCCAGCCAAATCGAAGATGAAAGATCCATTCTGTCATATCCAAAACTAAATGCATTCCATCGGTCTTCGATAATGTCACCAATGCCATCATTATCGGAATCTAAATCGTACGCGTCAGCGACATTATCTCGGTCACTATCTACTAATGATTGTGAAATCGTGATATCATCCAAAGCCAAATCGTTGCCAGTTCCACCTACTTGATTGTTTTTGAAGATAATCGACACGCTACTCGTGGTGGGGATGAATGTTGCCGAAAATTGATACCAATCGCCGCTTAAATTTCCTGCTGTTGTCGGCGGAATATTTCCGGTGGTAATGGTGTTCAATAGATTATTACTGAGATCACGGAACTCAACGGTAAGATTTGGTCTGTAGCGACTACCAATACCTGGAGCATCTGAGCGGTCTAAATTGAGTACCCAAAAGCTATAGGTTAGCGGTGCATTGGCAATGACCCCTTGAACAATCGTTCTGTAAAATTCATCTGTAATTACGGGAGTTGCATTAAAAAGTGCCATTTTTCCATTAGTATCTGCAGTCGTGTGATCTACGCCTTGATACCAGTAGCTTGGAGCCCAAGACGCCATGGCAGTGGTTCCTGCTTTATCATTAATGGTATATTGACCATCGTTTAAGTCTTTGTTGGTGTCACACTCATCTGCCGCTTGGGCTGTCGTTCCATCCTCATAACAATACGTAGTGCTCGCTGTTGGGACATTGTCGTAAATTCTTCCTCTTGTGGTGCCAACTCCGAAAGTCTCATTCAATAGAGTAACGGCCACTTGTCCGCTCAAAACAGCACTTGACGCATTACTTTGTTCGATATCGTCGGGAATACCGTCGTTGTCATCATCAACGTCGATGTAGTTGAAGATTCCGTCGCTGTCACTATCTTGGAATGTAGGACTTGCTGTTGCTGTTAGTTTAGCATCAGACGGTAGATTCGTTTGCGCAGTATTTTGTTGCGAAAAACTTCCTACAGAATTATCAAAATTAGTCTCATGAAAATAGTCTTTAATATTTTGAGACTGGGAAAAGAGCAAAAGGGTTACTAGAGATAAGCCTATCGCTCCGACTGCATTTTTTTGGTTTTGGGTAATTGAATTCATACACATTTTATTAGTAGGTTAATAGCATGTTGAGTTGAATTCGAGATGTTTTGTTTGGTGAATGTAAATTTCAAAGATTTTTGGAATTATATCGACAATAAACTGATTTATTCGACAAAATACATTAAAAGTAAAAATATATAGGTAAAAGATTACATTTAATATTTTTCATTATATCTTACTGTGATCAAGGAAAATCGAAGGTAAAGGGAACGAACGGTTTTAATACCCTAACTAATGACATTTTTATTGACGGTGAACGAGATCTTAGCGCTATTATTAATTAATTTTGACTAACAAAGGTGACGCGTGTCGATGATTTCGATTCGCTTGGTCTTGTGTAAGTAAACTTGAAGATATTGCAAAAAAAATCCCCAAACATTGCTGTTTAGAGATTCTGGTTTTCAAGTAGCGAGGACGGGAGTTGAACCCGTGACCTCAGGGTTATGAATCGCTCTAAAAACATCATATTATATTGAAAAACAAAATGTTGCAATTTGAATAAAATCGGTTTGATTTTATAAATATCATGATAAGTCACTCCTATAAGTCACTCTTTTTAACGCTTAACTTTCTTGATTAATTTTGACTTTTGAAATATGGTTTTATCATAATTAAAATCTAAAAAAAATAAGTTACATCAAACCAAAACACCCTTTCAAACACTCCCCCATCATCCAAAAAATGGTGAATGGTTATCTTATCGTATTTCTTGTCATCACTTTGGATTAGCGATTGCCCCACCTTTTTCCAGCGCCCTTCATCCAGCATTGCGCTGATGAATTCATTCTCAACTTTTATAAGCCTATATTTGGCTTTTGAGGTAATAACTACCGCTTGGTCTTGTGATTGTCCATTGCCTCCTGATATTGGCAGTAGAACGCCTGTATTATTTAATATGTATTGTTGAATGTCCATGATTGTTGTGTATTA
>CALPOS020000037.1 GCA_943325255.2 Sphingobacterium thalpophilum | reverse complement strand
TGGCTTTTCAGCAATACGGTGCTTTTTTAAAAGAAAACAAAGTTATTGCAGGAACATCGGATGCCAAAACGGTAGAATCCGTTGGTATTAAAATCAAAAATGCTGCGGAGCGTTGGTTGAAAGCAAATGGTCAAGGTGAATATTTGGATGGATATCAATGGGAGTACAAATTAGTGGAAAGCAAAGATGTTAATGCTTGGTGTATGCCAGGTGGAAAGATTGTTGTTTATTCAGGAATTTTACCAATTACTAAAGATGAAGCGGGTTTAGCTACTGTAATGGGTCACGAAGTTTCCCATGCTTTAGCGAACCACGGAGCACAAAGAATGAGTGCGGCACAATTGCAACAACTAGGCGCTGTCGGAGTGGCTGTTGCGACTTCAGGAAAAACAGAAGAAACGCAAGCCATTTTTCAACAAGCTTATGGTTTAGGTTCTCAAGTAGGCGTGATGCTGCCTTTTAGCAGAAGTCACGAGAGCGAGGCGGATCGAATTGGATTAACGTTAATGGCACTTGCCGGATATAATCCAGATCAAGCGGTGTTTTTCTGGGAAAGAATGTCTGCCAAAGCAGGAGGACAAGCACCACCGGAGTTTTTGAGTACACACCCTGCAGATGCTACTCGAATTGCAAATATTAGGGCGTTAATTCCAGAAGCCAAAGCGGAAGCTGCTAAGTTTGGAGTAGTATTCAAATAAATGAATAAAGAAAAGCCGTTAACTAACTTTATTTCTTTATTAGCTTTTGAATTTGGGTTTGATTTCCTTGTCGAACCAAAACCATATACACCCCAGCCGCAAGTTTTGAAATATCAATCGTATTTTGATTAGACACCTTCATTACTGAATTACCAATTATATTGAAGATTTCGCACTCGTAGTTTTCAGACATAATATTTGTGATGGTAATTGAATTTGTTGCAGGATTTGGTCCAATCGCAATATTTGTAAGTTGTTGTTCATCAATTGCTAAATTGCAATCAAGCTCATTTATTTTTTGCCAAATTTGATTGCAAAATATTGTTGGAACTGAACTTGTCGAACTCGGTGCTTCGCCCATTCTGATAAAGACTAAACCTGAACTTTGTGAAATACTGACTATTTGTCCATCTCTTCCCAATCCTGCAATCATATCTGATGGTGCATCCGCAGCATATGAACCAGGGAAAATCAGTTGAGTAGTTGGCAACATGTAATTTGGTTTTCCATTCAGCCACCATAAGTAACCATAAGATTTATTGAGATTTTGAGAGGTGTTGACCATTTCACTATAATAGTTTGGGTTAATGAGTTGATTGCCATTCCAAACGCCGTTTCCTTGAATTAATAAACCAAAACGCGCCATACTTCTGACAGTACTAAAATAAACATTGTTGTAATCAATGGTTGTCCAACCTCCGGTCATTCCCGTTGGGTTTTTAAGTTTTAGTTGTGTGTAGGTGTTTAGGTTTACCGTTGTTGCACTTTGCAATACATCGTCAAGCAAAGTATAAGGTGCATTGTGATAAGCCCAGCGTGTACCTGCATCTGCCAAATAATCTAGGCAAATTGGGTCGGTACAATCATTATCGATTACACCATCATCTAAACCTGATGTCATCGTCAATTGGTTTTTAATGGTAATGTTGTTTTCTTGTGGTAGTGTGCAGTTGGTCCAACCTGCGCCTAAGTAAATTGAAGTTCTATCATTGATATTCAAAAGGTTTTCTTCTTGCGCTTTTCCAACCAAAAAAGAGGTGATGGTTTTCCCTGCAGATGCCCAATACCATAAACTCTGATCCGTAAAAGTTCCGAAGTACTGTTCTAAAGCAATTTTCCCGTCTTTTAAAATGATAAACCCTTTGGTGTTTTCCTGTTCAAGAAAAGTATACAAATTGTTGATTCGTTCCGGACACCAACCTAATGTACTTGGATCAGTTGTTTCCCAAGTTGCGGAAGTACTAATTGGTGGATAATACAGAGGCTGAGCTTTTGTATTTATTGAGAATACAAACAAAATGAAGATATAAAGTAGTGCTCGTTTTTTCATCATTGTACGTTTTTAGTTTAGCCTAAGATGTTCTTAACCAGTTAAAGTTTAATATCCGCAGAAAATATAATATTTAATTCTAAAATAACACGGTTTAATCTTTCGTAAACAAATTTAAAATAAATTCGCTTTATCAATTCATAAAATCGTTGAACATGGCAAACTTACAAAAAGGAGAAAAGAAATTATTGAACGCCTGGGCTTTTTATGATTGGGCGAATTCGGTTTATCCGCTTGTAATCTCTTCTGCTATTTTTCCGATCTTCTTTGAAGCTTTGTTTACGGACCGCGACCACTATATTCATGTTTTTGGCACAGAATTGAAGAATTCGGCTTTAATTAGTTTCGTCACTGCTGCGGCTTTTTTGGTAGTGGCATTTCTTTCTCCACTTTTATCAGGAATCGCTGATTATGTCGGAAACAAAAAGAACTTTATGCAATTTTTTTGCTACTTGGGAGCCATTGCATGCATTGGATTGAATTGGTTTAGCTTAGAATCGATTTATAGTAGTTTGCTATTTTACTTTTTAGGATTGATTGGTTTTTGGGGCAGTTTGGTTTTTTACAACTCGTACTTACCAGACATCGCATTTCCCAATCAACAAGACCAAATTAGTGCGAAAGGATATTCGTTGGGTTATATTGGAAGTGTGTTGCTTTTGATAGTAAATCTAGCTATGGTGATGCAACCACAGTTGTTTCACATTACAGGAACTGAGGGTGAAGCAGCAATGAAAGCCATGCGGTATTCTTTTGTAATGGTGGGGATTTGGTGGATGGTTTTTAGTCAATATACGTACTATTATTTGCCGAAAGGAAATGCTAATTCTGAAAGAAAAGTATCGAAAGATGTTGTATTAAATGGCTTTAAAGAATTAAAGAAAGTCTGGCAATTGCTGGAAGAGAATAAGATACTTAAATCTTATTTGAAAGGCTTTTTTGTCTACAGTATGGCGGTTCAAACTGTAATGCTCATTGCTACGTATTTTGGAGCACAAGAAGTAGCATGGGAATCTGAAAGCCAAAGTACAATAGGATTGATAATTTGCATCCTATTAATTCAATTGGTCGCTGTCATTGGGGCCACTTTTACGTCAAAAGCTTCTGAGAAGTATGGAAACATACCGACCTTAATTACCATTAATTGTATTTGGATTGTCCTTTGTGGTTTAGCTTATTTCATCACTTTGCCCATTCACTTCTATGTCATGGCTGCTTTGGTCGGATTGGTCATGGGTGGAATTCAAGCATTGTCCCGTTCTACTTATTCAAAATTACTTCCTGAAACCGAGGATACTGCCTCCTTTTTTAGTTTTTATGATGTAGCAGAGAAAATTGGAATTGTCATCGGAATGTGCGTGTATGGTATCATTGATCAAATTACAGGCAGTCCACGATTTGCGATTGTCTTTTTAGGTATTTTCTTTGTGATAGGTGTCATTTTGCTAAAACGAATGCCAAAAAAAAGCGCTTTACCTGAATAAAGCGCCTTTTCCAATTTACCTTTTATAAATTTAACCTTTGGAAATATCCCCAGAACCTGTCACTTTTGTGTCTTTCTTCGCGGGATCTCCAAAATAGGTAATATCTCCTGAACCAGTGACACGGGCTTCCAGGTTATCAGTGCAATATACTTTGCAATCGCCCGAGCCAGTTACCTTTACTTCCGCATTGTTGCTTTTTAGTTTAGCCGCGTTCATGTCGCCTGAGCCAGTAACTTTGCATTGAATGTTGGTACTATCTCCAGACAGCATCAAATCGCCAGATCCTGAAACCGACGCTTTTAAATTTTTTGCATCGACAGTTAGTCCAATATTACCAGAGCCAGAAAGATCACAGATAAAGTTGTCCGTTGTTATTTTGTTTTTTGAATTAATATCGCCGGATCCGGACAGTGAAACTTCATTTAAACTTTCAAACGGAACAGTGATTCTTCAATATTTAAGTTAGATAAACTCAATCTGCTATTGTTATTATTTAAGAGCAAAGACAGCACTTTTTTTTTGTTGTTACAGTTTTTTTATTTTTTTTAATTACTAATCATGAAATAATTATATTTGAAAATTAATAAATTATGAAATGAAATCAACAAAATTAACCTTGCTCGTCGCACTGTTCACACTATTTCTTTTTAATTCTTGTAACGGTGATGACGAACCCATAGACCCAGCTTTATTAGTTCCAACGTCACCGTTGTGTGATGCGCCAGCTTTTTTTAGAGTGAGTTCATTTATCAATAACAATACGGTTCGGATTGAATGGGATAAGACTTCTGGGAATGAATGGGAAATTGAATATGGCGTTAGTGGTTTTGTAAGAGGAAACGGCACCACTATTGATTTTACAGCGACTAGTAGCTTGATTAACGGTTTGAATTCGACGGTAGATTATGACTTTTATATTCGTACTAAATGCGCTGATGATGATTATAGCGTTTGGGTTGGCCCTATTTCTCCTGGTGATGAACTTGCAACTTGCACGGGTCCTACCAATGTCGCTGCCGTGAGACTCGCAACAGATGCGACTAAAGTTACGGTGACATGGGTGGGCACAGCTGACGGAAATTCGTGGCAAGTACAATATGGGAATGCTGGTTTTACTATTGGTAGTGGAACTATTTTAGCTTCTTCAACGCAGTCAAAAGTAGTTCCCAACTTACTGGCTACTGTGAGTTATGATTTTTATGTGAGATCGAATTGTGATGCCAATCAAAATAGTGCTTGGGTTGGTCCTATCAATGTTGTGGCGGTTCCATAAATCGGCAATTCACCTGCTTTAATGATTACTAGTCCAACAATGTCGTTTTTGCAGGTTCTTTACCAATCACAGAATTTAATGAAGTGAAAAAAAAAGTATAAAAGGAACTTTTTCATTCAAATACGAAAAGTCGATGTATTAGCAATAGAATAGTAAGTTACGAATGGCACTTTTAATTATGCATTAGATGACCCATACTTTAATTAATAAGATTATTTTTTAAAAATAAATTAAACCTGAATCAACTTCGATTCAGGTTTTTTTATTCACCACGATTACTATTATAGAGTCGTAAAATAGATTATTGGCTTTTTTTAGGTCATTTAATTTCTTTTACAGTAAAGGATTAAATAAGTTTGTAGAATAAATCTAGAACTTAGATACCAAATATGAAAAATATTTTCCTTTTCCTCCAGCTCTCTATTGCGTCTGTACTAATTTTCGTATCATGTTCAAAGGAGCCTATTGATAAAGAATTATCAAGCGACATTCCCGCATCATGTATAACACCTTCAATATTTGCTGTTAGCACATTGATAAATGATAACATGGTTCAAATAAGCTGGGATAAAAGTTCTGCAGAGGCGTGGGAAGTTCAGTATGGAGCCGAAGGTTTTGTACTGGGCACGGGCACCATTGTTGATTTTACATCTACTAGTAGTTCAATAAGTGGTTTGACTGCAGGAATCAATTATGAATTTTATATTCGAACTAAATGTGGAAATGGCGATTATAGTTCATGGCTTGGCCCTGTATCACCGGGTAATGAGCTGAAAGCATGCGCAAATCCAACCAATGTTACTGCAACTAGATTGTTGACGGATGTTACGAAAGTTAGTGTCTCCTGGTTGGCTAATGGAGACGAAAATTCATGGCAGGTGCAATATGGGAATACCGGATTTACTATTGGTAATGGGACAATCTTGAATTCGTCTACTAATAATAAAGTAGTTTCCAATTTGTTGGAAAATGCAAGTTATGATTTCTATGTTCGGTCGAATTGTTCCAGTGATCAAAACAGCGCATGGATAGGTCCAATTGTTGTGAACGCCTTTGTCGATCCCGCATGCGTCGCTCCTACTAATATAGCAGTTTTTCGTAATGCTACTAATAATAGCCAAGCAGTTATTAGTTGGAATGCAGGTGGAAGTGAAACCTCTTGGGAAATTCAGTACGGTAATGTTGGATTTGCAGTAGGAACTGGTACTTCAGTTATTTCGAAATTTACGACAACTAGTATCACCGGACTCGAAATGGGTTTTTATGATTTTTATGTGCGAGCTATCTGTTCAGTCGCACAAAATAGCATTTGGGTCGGCCCAATAAATTTGGCAGAAGCATCAGGAATCGGCAGTAATGCAGCCCTTATGACGGCAAATATTGCCGAGATACAATACGATAATATGGTTCCATATGTATACGGAACGACCGGAATTGATGTGGTAGTTCTTAATAATACTGCCCCATTAAATCAACCAAGGTATTTGTGGATTCAAGGCGTAACCGCGGATAATTTACTTGCATCAAGTGAAATTAGCTTATACGTTCCCAATAGTTTGTGGACGAACGGAGATTATGCGCTTTTTGCTTTTGATAACTTGTCGGGAGCTAATTTCTGTCAAGTGAAGTTACTAACTAATCCTGGTTCTGTGGTATCAACAAGTAATAGAATCATAGAAGGAAGGATGTCAATTACAGAATTTAACATAGATAATAGAATTGTCAAGGGCACTTTTTCTTTTACTTACGAAAAATTCGTAGAAGGCAAATTTGCCGGAGAATTCCGAGTCATAAATGGTACTTTCAGTTATGAATTGGATGACTCTTATTTTAATTAAAAGAGCATAGGGCCATTTCGATAAATAATTAAAACCTATCAGTAACTAACAATGCAGTTTTTTTATTATCCAAGATTCAAAGAGTTGATGTAACTGAAAGGGAAATCGTCAGTTAATTTTTATTTTACTACTTTAAATTTCTTTTAGAATAAATGATTAAATATATTTGTTAGCTTAAAATAAAAGTTAGATTCTTATGAAAAATACCAATAAATTTATACTGTCATTCCTTTTCTTGTTAACCATGACGTTCATTTCTTGTGAAAATGAGCCGGTTGATCCTGATTTCTTGGTAGAAGTTCCAAGTGCTTGTGACAAGCCTTCGTTATTTACAGTAAGTTCAATCATCGCCGGAAATAGTGTTAGAATAGACTGGGACAAAACCTCTGGGAATGCATGGGAAATACAATATGGAATAGCCGGATTCGAACTTGGAACGGGAACTACAGTAAATTTTAGTATTTCAAGTAATACGATTGGTGGTTTAGTTGAAGGCACAGCCTATCAGTTTTACATTCGAACTAAATGTTTAGATAATACTTACAGTGATTGGGTGGGGCCAGTTTCGCCAGGGTCGGTATCTTCTGCCTGCACAAGTCCAACTAATGTAACTGCGTTAAGGTCACTAACAGACACGTCTATAGCAACAGTTAATTGGTCATTTGATGGTACGGAAAGCACCTGGCAGGTTGAATATGGAGTTGCTGGATTTACAATTGGCACTGGAAGCAGTTTATTTACATATTCGCCCTCAACGACTGTAATAGGTTTGATTGAGAATGTCAGTTATGATTTTTATGTTCGCTCGAATTGCGGTGCTACACAAAATAGTGCATGGACAGGACCAATAAATATTGCTGCAGTCGGAGCACCAAGCACAGACAGTTTTACGGCATTAGTTAATGGTTTCAATTTTGTAGTTACCGGTACTACTGCTATTAATGTAAATCCAAATGCGTTACATAACGGTTTTTCTTCGATCAACATAATAGCAACCAATGAAGATGGTGATCAGATAGATATTAATATTGAAAATGATGTTGAAATCGGGACCGCCTATTTTAATACCGATCCATTGACTGACAAATTTAGACTTATTTATTTTGAACCCGTTCCAAATGAATTTCAAACGGTTACAGACGGCTCTATTACTATCATAGAAAGAACAGCTACTAGAATTAGAGGGACATTTTATTTCAATGCTTTTGACCCAATTTCACCTCTTGAGATAAGAAGCATAACGGAAGGAAGTTTTGATGTAGCAATACCATAAAATTACTATATAGTAAATTCAGAATTCCAAGAAAAGTCACGAATAATGAAAACCTAAGTTACCTTCTTAGGTTTTTTTATGGCACAGAAGTTGACTTTTAATCGCACCTAACGAAATAAAGTGTAGTACATCGATTTTATAGTATTTTATTGAATTGTTCGTCTACATTTGTTAATCCAATTATCAATTTAATGTCAATTTGACCTGCCAACAGTTATGTCACACCATAATATATTATCCTTTGACACATTGTCACTACAAGAATTCGATACCGACGCCGAGTTAATTCCACTATTAACTCCCGAGGATGAAGAGGAAATGAATAATGAAAAATTACCGGCGTCCTTACCCATTCTCCCATTGCGCAATACGGTATTGTTTCCTGGGGTTGTCATCCCAATTTCTGCCGGAAGGGATAAGTCGATACGCTTGATAAACGACGCGAATAATGGTGATAAGATTATCGGTGTTGTGGCGCAGAAAAATGAAGGAGACGAAGATCCAACCAAAAATGATATTCATAAGATTGGGACTGTCGCCAAAATATTGCGGGTTCTCAAAATGCCAGATGGAAATATTACCGTAATTCTGCAAGGGAAAAAACGTTTTGAAATTGATGCCGTAACTTCGGAAAAGCCATACATAAATGCGTTAGTCAAAGAAGTAGAAGAGAAAAGACCAGGTATTCATGACTCTGAGTTTCTCGCAATTTTGGAATCCATAAAGGAGCTTGCTATTCAAATCATAAAAGAAAGTCCAAATATTCCTACTGAAGCCACTTTTGCGATCAAAAATATTGAAAGCCAATCGTTCTTGGTCAATTTTGTTTCTTCAAATATGAATTTAAGTGTTAGTGAAAAGCAAAATTTACTAGCCATGAACGCGCTCAAGGAACGTGCCTTAGAGACTTTGCGTTTTATGAATGTTGAGCTACAAAAATTGGAGTTAAAGAATGATATTCAATCTAAAGTTCGATTTGACTTAGACCAACAACAGCGTGAATATTTCTTGCATCAGCAAATGAAAACCATTCAAGAAGAATTGGGAGGTGTTTCCCAAGAAGAGGAAATGGATGAAATGCGCGAAAAAGCGAAAACTAAGAAATGGGATGAGAAAACGCAAAAGCATTTTGAAAAAGAACTGTCTAAAATGCAGCGAATGAACCCTCAAGCTCCTGATTTTGGGATTCAACGAAATTACTTAGAGTTGTTTTTGGATTTACCTTGGAATGATTATTCAAAAGATAACTTCGATCTAAAACGTGCTCAGAAGATTCTTGACCGTGATCATTTTGGATTAGAAGATGTTAAGAAAAGAATGATCGAACATTTGGCAGTCTTGAAGCTAAGAAATGATATGAAATCGCCCATTATTTGCTTGGCGGGACCTCCGGGAGTTGGTAAGACTTCAATTGGGAAATCCGTTGCTGAAGCGTTGGGGAGAGAATATGTTCGAATTTCGTTAGGTGGTTTGCGCGATGAAGCTGAAATTCGAGGGCACAGAAAAACATACATCGGTGCGATGCCGGGAAGAATTATACAGAGTTTAAAGAAGGCCGGAACTTCAAATCCAGTTTTTGTTTTAGATGAAATTGATAAATTGTCCAATAGCCATCAAGGCGATCCGTCTTCTGCGTTATTAGAGGTTTTAGATCCAGAGCAGAACAATGCTTTTTATGATAATTTCCTTGAAATGGGATACGATTTATCAAAAGTCATGTTCATTGCCACTTCGAACAATATGCAAGCCATTCAACCTGCGCTAAAAGATCGGATGGAAGTGATCAAAATGTCAGGTTATACTATTGAAGAAAAAGTCGAAATAGCGCGACAACATTTATTTCCAAAACAACTCAAAGAGCACGGTCTGACGAACAAAGATCTAGTCATTGGTAAAAGGCAATTGGAGAAAATTGTTGAAGGATACACCCGAGAATCAGGGGTGAGAGGTTTGGAAACAAAAATTGCACAAGTAATTCGAAACATCGCAAAATCAGTTGCGATGGAAGAAGATTATAACAAAAAACTGACAGATCAAGATATCGTCCGAATTTTGGGTGTTCCAAGAATGGAAAGGGACAAATCTGAAAATAATGAAGTTGCTGGCGTAGTCACTGGTTTGGCATGGACAGCAGTTGGTGGCGATATTCTCTTTATCGAATCGTTACTTTCACCAGGAAAAGGAACCATGACCATTACTGGTAACCTAGGCACAGTGATGAAAGAATCAGCCACGATTGCATTAGAATATATCAAAGCCAATGCATCGTTGCTGGGCTTAGATTCAGAAATGTTGTCGAAATATAATATTCATCTCCACGTTCCGGAAGGCGCTACTCCCAAAGATGGACCAAGTGCTGGTATTGCCATGCTGACGTCATTAGTTTCCCTTTTTACTCAAAAAAGAGTGAAGAAAAGTACGGCAATGACAGGAGAAATAACTTTGCGAGGGAAAGTGTTGCCAGTCGGCGGAATAAAGGAAAAAATATTAGCTGCCAAGCGTGCCAATATTAGAGAGATCATTATGTGCAGTGAAAACAAACAAGATGTGGATGAAATCAAACCCGAATATATCGAAGGTTTGACTTTTCATTATGTCAAGGAAATGAGTGAGGTATTGAAGTTTGCACTCACTGATCAAAATGTGAAAAACGCTAAAAAATTATAATTTAAAAAACGGTTCAATTAATGAGCCGTTTTTTTATTAAAAATAATATCTTCGCATCTGCGTTATACTTTCTCAAATAGCGTCGCGAAACATGATTCGAAATTTTATTTTTGGTGCTTTTTTACTTCTCAATACCACAATTTACTGTCAAGTAGGAGGTCAATCGGTATATCAATTTCTAAATCTAGTTACTTCCCCACGACAGTCTGCGTTGGGCGGAAAGACTTTGACGATTTATGATCATGATGTCAATCAAGTTCATTTTAACCCAGCAACAGTCAATCAGGCGATGGATAATCATTTGTCTTTGAATTATGGTAATTACTTCGGTGAAGTGACCTATGGAACTGCCTCTTACGCTTATACCTTCGACCGACGTTTGCAAACTTTTCAATGGGGCGTTAACTATGTTAATTATGGTAGTTTTGACGGATACGACGAAAATGGAACACCAACTTCTAGTTTTACAGGAAGTGATATAGCCATATCTTGCGCCTATTCCTATAATGTTCCGAATACAAATTGGCACATTGGAGCAAACGCAAAATTAATTAATTCAGCGCTAGAAAGTTATAATTCTTATGGGGCAGCTATCGATTTAGGAACGCTATATGTCGATGAATTTAATGGAATCAATTACGCCTTTGTAATTCGAAATATTGGTACCCAAATAACCACTTACGCTGGTACGCAAGAAAAGTTACCACTCGAAGTCATGGCTGGAATTTCTCAACAACTGGATAATGTTCCAATTCGCTGGCACCTTACGTTAGAAAATTTGCAGCAGTGGAATGTGACATTTTCTAATCCAGCGCGCGCCGAGAATTCTATTGATGGGACTTCTACTCCAGAAAAAACTTCGTTCTTTAATAATGCGCTCAGACATGTTATATTTGGCGTGGAGCTTTTTCCTCAAAGAGGATTTAATATTCGTCTAGGTTATAATTTTAGAAGAGGTGAAGAGTTACGCTTGCTCGAACAAAGAAATTTTTCCGGAATTTCACTTGGACTGGGATTAAAAATGGGTCGTCTTAAATTTGATTATTCATACTCGCGATATACTTTGGCAGCCAATACCAGTTTGTTTGGGTTAACGATTGATTTTAATGAACAGTAGCATCAATTACGAATTAAAAATTACGAATTATGAATTGTGATTTGGTGTTTAAACCAGAACTCGATAAGTAACGAATGTCACCCTGAGCGCAGTCGAAGGGCTTAAAACCATTATTTTGAAAAAAATTACCATTGCCATCGACGGATATTCTTCTACAGGAAAAAGCACTTTAGCAAAACAACTTGCCAATCATTTGGGATATGTTTATGTTGATACTGGAGCCATGTATCGCGCGGTTACTTTCTTTGCAATGCAAAACGGCTATATTAATTTGGAGTTTTTTGATAAAGAAAGTCTAATTCACGCTTTACCTTATTTAAAATTAGAATTTCATTTCAATACAGAATTGGGTTTTGCAGAAATGTACCTGAACGGAACCAATGTCGAAGCTGAAATCCGAACTATTGAAGTCTCTAACTTCGTCAGCAAAATTGCAGAGGTTTCGGAAGTTCGCTCAAAATTAGTCGAGCAACAGCAGCACATGGGCGATGGTAAAGGTATCGTGATGGATGGTCGAGATATTGGAACCGTCGTTTTTCCCAATGCAGAATTGAAAATTTTCATGACCGCAAGTCCAGAAACTCGCGCCCAACGTCGTTATGACGAATTACAAGCCAAAGGGCAAAACGTGCCTTATTCAGATGTGTTAAAGAATGTGCAGGAGCGCGATTATATCGACACACATCGGGGAGATTCTCCACTAGTGAAGGCAGAAGATGCTATCGAAATTGACAATTCTTATCTTAATCGAGAGGAGCAATTTGAAGCCGTTTTGGACTTGGTAGACGAGCTGATGAAAACGATGTAAATTTTTGCTTTTGTTGTATTTAATGTTAGATTTACATTCTATTTACATTAAAAACCAAAACCATAAAACGATAAAAGATGAGTATCAAGTTCAAATTGACAATAATGAGTTTTCTCCAGTTTTTTGTTTGGGGAGCGTGGTTAATTACCGTAGCCAATTATTGGTTCGGAACCAAACAATGGAGCGGAGCCGAATTTGGCGCTATTTTTTCTACATTAGGTTTGTCTTCGATCGTCATGCCAGCACTTACCGGAATTATTGCGGACAAATGGATGAATGCAGAAAAACTCTACGGTATTCTTCATATTCTCAGCGGAATTGCATTGCTTTATATTCCACAAGTTGATAATCCAACGACATTTTATTATGTAATTTTTGCCGCGATGATTTGTTACATGCCGACCATTTCTCTGTCGAATTCGGTCGCGTATACGATACTTAAGAACAATAAATTCGATGTGGTGAAAGTGTTTCCTCCAATACGCGTTTGGGGAACGATTGGTTTTATTGTAGCCATGTGGATCACCAACCTTTCGGGCAATAAAGCATCAGCGAATATGTTTTACCTCGCGGCGATTGCTGCTTTTGTTTTAGGGATTTATTCGTTCACATTGCCGAAATGTCCACCACAGAAATTAATCTCGGATGATGCTACTTTAACCGAAAAACTAGGATTGACAGCGTTCAAACTTTTTGGAACCTATAAAATGGCGTTGTTCTTTTTGTTCTCGATGTTTTTGGGTGCCGCTTTGCAATTGACTAATATGTATGGCGATGTGTATCTGTCTGAATTCGCGAATGTACCTGAATATGCAGATTCGTTTGTAGTGAAGTATTCCACCATCATTATGTCGATTTCACAGATTTCTGAAACTTTATTTATTTTGGCGATTCCGTTTTTCTTAAAGCGATTTGGCATCAAACAAGTCATGTTGATTTCGATGTTGGCTTGGGTGTTGCGTTTCGGATTGTTCGCTTATGGAAATCCTGTGGATGGTTTGTGGATGATTATCATGTCGTGTATCGTTTACGGAATGGCTTTCGATTTCTTTAATATTTCAGGTTCGTTATTTGTAGAAACTACGACTGATTCTGCTATTCGTTCTTCCGCCCAAGGTTTGTTTATGATGATGTCGAATGGGTTCGGTGCGTTCTTCGGAGGTTTGCTCAGCGGAATGCTTATCGATACTTATTTTACACACAACGGACAACGCGATTGGCATAACATCTGGTTGACTTTTGCAGGTTATGCTTTGGTGATTGCAGTGGCGT
>CALPOS020000036.1 GCA_943325255.2 Sphingobacterium thalpophilum | reverse complement strand
GGTGCAAATATAGTTGGAAATTCCAATATTCAAATTCCAAATTCCAAGTTTTACTGCATATTATTGGAATTTGGAATTTCATCATTCGAATTTTATACTTTGGATTTGTATATTTGTTATTGAAACCGAAAACCCTAGCCCCGATAGCAGTAGAAATCCTTTTTTGTTTTATGAAAAGCCCCTCGACTGCGCTCTGGGTGACAAAACAAAAAAGATTGGAACGAATAGCGGGTTCAAGCTCCTGAAAATGAACATTAGAAAAGGCCAAAAAGAAGACATGTCCGCCGTTTTGAGTTTGATTCGAGAACTCGCCGCTTTTGAAAAAGAACCTGACGCTGTCGTTGTGACCGTCTCCGACCTCGAGCGTGATGGCTTTGGAAAAAATCCTTTGTTTTCTACTTTTGTTGCGGAAATCGATGGTCAAATTGTGGGCATGGCGCTTTACTATTATCGTTATTCTACTTGGAAAGGCAAAACCATTCACTTAGAAGATTTGATTGTGAAAGAAAAAATGCGCGGTTCAGGCTTGGGATATCAACTGTATGCTGCCGTTATAGCGCAAGGCCAAAAAGACCAAGTTCGAAGAATTGAGTGGGCAGTCTTAGATTGGAATACGCCAGCGATTGACTTTTATGTTAAATCGGGTGCAAAAGTGCTAGACGATTGGCGTGTGGCTCAGATGGATGAGCAGGGAATTAAGAACTTTGGAAAATAGAACCAAGGGCAAAGAACCAAGACTATAAAGACTTTCTTGCCTCTTGATTCTTGTCTCTATAATAAGATTTTTATGAGAATATTTAAGTTTGGTGGCGCGTCGGTTAAAGATGCCGCGGGAATTAAAAATGTTTACGATGTTTTGCAGAAAGTGGGTTTCGACGATGTGTTGCTCGTTGTTTCTGCGATGGGAAAAACAACGAATGCTTTAGAAGTCGTGGTGAAAGATTACTTTGACAAGTCTGCGTCGTTGCAATCTTCTATTCAAGACGTAAAAAAGTATCACAATCAGATTTTGTTGGATTTGTTTGAAGACGATAAAAATTTGGTTTTTAAAGCGGTTTCGGATTTGTTTGGAGAATTAGAGCATTTCTTAAGTCATAACAAATCGCCGAATTATAATTTTGTATACGATCAAATTGTAAGTTTTGGAGAGCTACTATCGACGACGATTCTTTCTCATTATATGAATTATCGAGATCTTAAGACCACTTGGATTGATGTTCGGAATTACATCAAAACCGATGCAACGTATCGCGATGCAGAAGTAGATTGGGAGAAGACACAAAAGAATATTTCGAAGATTGCTAAGAAAAAAGTGCTGCATATTACGCAAGGTTTTTTGGGTTCAGACGACAACGGATTTACCACTACTTTAGGTAGAGAAGGTTCGGATTATACTGCTGCGATTTTTGCCTACTGCCTCAATGCGCAAAGTGTAACGATTTGGAAAGATGTTCCGGGCGTCATGAATGCCGATCCGCGCTATTTTGAAAATGCAATCTTATTGAACCAAATTTCCTACCGTGAAGCGATTGAGTTGGCGTTTTATGGTGCGAGCGTTATACATCCTAAAACTCTTCAGCCTTTGCAAAAAAAGGAAATTCCACTATACGTGAAGTCTTTTGTTGAACCGCTGCTGCCGGGAACTAGCGTTTCAAAAGGCGCCGATTTGGAACCGTATTTGCCTTGTTTTATTGTAAAGAAAAACCAACTCTTGATGTCGCTTTCGTCTATTGATTTTTCTTTTATTATGGAAGAAAATATTAGCGAAATCTTTGCTTTGCTGCATGAATACAAGATAAAAGTAAATTTGATTCAAAATTCAGCAATCAGTTTTTCTGTTTGCATTGAAGACAAGTTTGGCAATTTTCAAAGTCTCAAAAACATCTTATCGAAGAAATTTAAGGTGGCATACAATGAAAATGTTTCATTGTATACGATACGCCATTTTAATGAGCAAGCGGCACAAATCGTGGAGGAAAACAAAGTTGTGGTGTTGAAACAAATCAGCCGCGAAACGATGCAGATTGTTACAAAAGAGTAAAAAAACAGATATTAAAGTAAAACTCTTTGATTCAACATTTCATAAAAAAGAAATATTGTTTTTTTTATCAACAATAATTCGTAAACTTGCTAGCTATTTAATTAACTACAATTCAACCTATTAAAAACCCACTTTTATGAAAAAAATTACTTTATTTTTTGCCCTTGTTTTACTTTCTTTTCAAAGTAACGCGCAAATTGCAGATGGAAGCGTTGCTCCCGATTTTACTGTAACAGACATTAATGGCGTATCGCACACGCTTTCAACTTATTTGGCAGCTGGCAAAACAGTTGTTATGGACGTTTCTGCAACTTGGTGCGGACCATGTTGGAATCTTCATAACGCAAAAGCATTAGAAGACTTGACTATCGCTTACGGTCCTGAAGGATCAGATGAAGTGGTTGTCCTATTTATTGAAGGTGATGCAGCAACAACCGCTGCCGATCTGAACGGAACAGGCACCAATACGCAAGGAAATTGGGTTGCTGGCACAAACTATCCAATTATCGATGGTAGTAATGTGGGGTCATTATACCAAATTACTTATTTCCCAACCGTTTTCAGAATTTGTCCAAATGGATTAGTTTATGAAGTGGGAGGACGTACCGCAAGTGCTATTAGAACTGATCTTAATACTAATTGTGTTCCTTTGATTGGAACTCAAAATAATGTTGGTGCTTTAGAAAATGCTAACTCATTCTGTACTTCTACAGGAAGTGCGGTAACGAAAATGAGAAATTATGGTGAAAACACAATTACAACAGCCACTGTAAACTTATTAGAAAATGGTACTGTGGTTGCAACAAAAAACTATACAGGCTCAATGCCAAGATTTACCACTAGAAATGTAACTTTTGATAGCTATTCGTTTGATGCAACTGCCAACTATACTGTAGAAGTTGCTAACGCAAATTCAAATCCTGTTTTGAATCCAACTCTTGCCTCTGCCGCTATGGATGTTGATGTAGCTGGTCAGGCGACAACTGATGTTGTTGTAAAGATTTACACTGATAATTACCCAACAGAAATGACTTGGAATATCAAAAATAGTGCGGGTGTAACTGTAGCCAGTGGCGGTCCGTATGTAGGTAATGCTAATGGTGGTGGTGCTGATGCTAATACTACGAAAACACAAAATGTTACATTGATGACAAATGACTGTTATTCAATAAATTTATTAGACTCTTACGGCGACGGATGGGGTTTAGGAACTACACAACATGGTTTGGAAGTTTTTGACAGTTCAAATGCTTCAGTTGTGTTCGTTGATGGCGATAATTTTACGACTACTTTAGCTAAACCTAATGCAATGACTACAGCGCAACTTTCAGTTAGTGCTTTTGAGTTAAATAGTTTAAAATTATACCCAAATCCTTCAACTGGAATCATTTCTATCAACACAGAAACTTCTGTAAATGTGAGCATTGTTGATGTAACAGGAAAAGTTGTTTTTGTTGCGGCAGAAGTTACTAAAGACAAAAATATCGACTTATCTGGATTACAAAAAGGCGTTTATCTTGCGAGAATTTCTAGTGAAAACGGAACTACAACTGAAAAAATTATCCTAAACTAAAAGCAAAATGAAAAAGATTTTCATAGCTACTGTAGCTCTTTTTTCACTTGTCGCTTCGGCACAAATGACCTTGAAAAAATTAGATGGCACGCCTATCAATAATGGCGACGTCTTTACTTTTGATGTTGCTGAAGAACCAGGGTCTTACTTGGGAATTAAGATTTATAATGATTCAAGTGAGCCAATTAATGTAAAGGCTCAGATGGTAGGTTTTACCAATACAGATGGGACCAATGTCCAGTTGTGTTTAGGGGATGTTTGCTTAGCAACGGTTGTTCCAGGTAATTCTTATCCGCCAAATTTTCCAGCTATAATTGAGGGAAACAGTGAAAATGGAAATTTTGACCACTTTTTGAATTTGAATTCAGGAATTGACACGAATCTTCCTGTAACTTACTCTCTAAGGTTTTATCAATTGAATGGTTCTGGTGTTGAAATTGGAAATTCTGTTTCTTTTTCTTATCACTATGTATCTCCGTTGGGAATCTCCGATTTTGCACAATTAGCGCAATCAGGAGTAAGCTTGAAGTCTAATATTGTTGTAAACGAATTGGAAATGACAGTTACTAAAAACATTCAATATTCGTTATATGATGTTACTGGTAAATCCGTGTTATCACAAAATGCAGCAGTAGGAAATCATACCGCAGATCTTTCTAATTTGAGTTCTGGAACTTATATCCTTTCTTATCAAAATAAAGAAGGACAAACGGGTTCAATTAGAATCATCAAGAGATAGTGTGACAAACGCTTTTTCATAATTACATAAACCGCCTAATATTTTAGGCGGTTTTTTTATTTCTAGATTAATAAATTGAATTTTTAGCAACGTTTAATAAATCTTTGATTCCGCTGCTGTAATTCAATAATTACAATAAAACACACTACTTTTGAAGTCATTACGTTTTATAATTTATGCTTAAATATCTTCTTATTGGTCTCACTTTTTTTTGTCTTGGTCTACAAGCCCAGCAAGTCGAAACGCCATATAAGTCGAAGAAAATTGTTGCTACACGAGATACAATTAGGATTGATTCTACAAGCGTTAATTCGAGTTTCTTTAAACTTTTAGACGCCAAAAATGAAGAAGTAGATACTACTGCGTACCGCATGAATTTCCAAAAAGGGACTTTGGTGTTTAAAGAGAATTATGCTTTCAATTCAGACACCTTGACCGTTCGCTTTCTAAAATTCCCGGTTTTTCTAACCAAAGAATACAGCATCTACGACTCTAGTCGCGTAGTAAAAAGCGACAATGGGCTGTACGATTTGTATAAAGTATCGCGCGATCCGTTTAAGAAATTTGTCCCTTTTGAAGGCTTGAACACTTCGGGAAGCATTACCCGAGGCGTCAGTATTGGCAACAATCAAAATGCCGTTGTGAATTCGAATTTGGACTTGCAGATTACCGGAAAAATATCGGATAAGGTGAGTCTTCGCGCATCAATTCAAGACAGCAACATTCCCTTGCAAAGTAGCGGCTACTCTCAGAAACTAGATGAATTTGACCAAATATTTATCGAATTATTTAGCGAAAAATGGAATATTCGTGCAGGTGATTTATTTCTCGAAAATCGAAAACAACGATTTCTAAATTTCAATAAGAAAGTGCAAGGTCTCGCTACCAATTTTAACTTTGGCAAAGCGGGGAACGCCACTAACATTTTCGCCTCAGCTGCATTGGTAAGAGGTCAGTATGCCAAGAGTACTTTTGTCGGACAAGAAGGAAATCAAGGTCCATATAAATTGCAAGGTTCGAATGGAGAACTTTTTATTCTGGTCGTTTCAGGATCGGAAAGAGTTTACGTAAACGGCATATTACTAAAACGAGGCGAAAACAATGATTATATGATCGACTACAATGCCGGTGAGATTGTTTTTACTTCGTTGTTTCCAATTACTTCTGAGATGCGTATCAATGTTGAGTATCAGTTTTCCGATCGAAATTACAGTCGATTAGTAACCTATTTTGGAGGCTCTCACGAAAGAGAAAAGTGGAGTCTTGGCGCTACTGTTTATTCTGAAAATGACATTAAGAATCAATCTCTGCAACAAAATCTATCTCCAGAGCAAGCGCAAATACTGGTTGATGCTGGCGATGATAGTAGTTTAATGACTTCACAGTCTGCTTATATTGACGATTTTTCACCTAACAAAATTCTCTACAAAAAGACCATCATCAATTTGGTTGAAGTCTTTGAATACTCTACCAATTCAACCGACGTTTTGTACAATGTTAGATTTACTTTGGTCGGCAACAAGCAAGGAAATTATATCTTATCAAATGCCGCCGCAATTGGGAAGATTTACCAATATGTCGAACCCATCGATGGAATAAAGCAAGGAAACTATGAGCCCATTATTCGATTAATTGCGCCAACAAAAATTCAAATCGCGACGGTCTTTGGGAAAGTAAATCCTTCTGAGAAAACCATAATTGATTTTGAAGGTGCCATTAGTAACAATGACTTAAACCTCTTTTCTACTTTAGACGACAAAGACAATCAAGGCGTGGCTGGTAAAATCAATGCCAAACAGCGTTTGTTTACCAAAAACTGGCAATTAGATGCGTTTGCAAACTATCAATTTGTGCAAAAAGAATTTAGAACGATTGAGCGTTTATACACGATTGAATTTGACCGCGACTGGAACTTAAACACTCCTGTTGGAAGTCAAAGTTTCATAACAACAGGATTGGAATTTATACTGCCAAAAAAAGGAATTGCTACTTATCAATTTGAAAATCTCGCTTTCGGTAAAAATTTTAATGGAAACCGACACAGTGTAAATACATCTTTTCAATTAAGTCAATGGAATTTTCAAAATAAAGGTAGTTTTTTGAGTAGCAACGGTTCTGATTCGAGTTCCAAATTCTTGAGAAATCAGGCCCAAGTTAAGTATCATTTCAAGAAAAATTGGGCGGGTTCTTCTATTCGTTTGGAAGACAATCAGGAAAAAACAAAACCAACACAATTGCTAACTTCATTAAGTCAGCGATTTTTTGAATATGGCGCGCTTTTGGGACGTGGTGATAGCACAAAGGTTTACGCTGAGCTAGGGTACCTACATCGCGTAAATGACAGTTTACAAAACGGTTTTTTGAAAAGAGTCAACACCTCTCAATCCTATTTTTTGAAATCAAGATTGATTCAAAATGAAAAGAGCGATTTATCGGTTTTCGTAAATTATCGAAATCTACAATACGCCGATAAAACAAGAGAAAACGAACCTTCTTTGAACTCACGAATCTTGTATAATGACCGCTTTTTTAATCAGTTGATTCAAACCACTACCGCTTATGAAACCGCATCAGGGACAATTCCACAGCAAGAATTCACTTATTTAGAAGTAGAACCTGGACAAGGCGTTTATGCGTGGAATGATTACAACGGTAATGGTACGCAAGAACTTCAAGAGTTTGAAATTGCACCTTTTCCAGATCAAGCGAAGTACATTCGTGTTTTCTTGCCCAATCAAATTTTTGTCAAAACCCATCAAAATAAATTCTCAGAATCGATTACCTTAAACCCAAATCAATGGCAAAATGAGAAAGGATTCAAGAAATTACTGTCCTATTTTTACAATCAAACTTCTTTTTTGATAGATAGAAAAACAGAACGCAATGGCGATAATTTTGATTTGAATCCCTTTTCAACATCTGCAGATAATCTATTGGGGCTGAGCACTAGCTTTCGAAACAGCTTCTTTTATAATCGCGGCAAACAGAAACATTCCGTTACATATACCTATATAAAAAACGAGGCAAAAAACTTATTATCATTTGGCTCCCAAGAAAGCGACAATAGTTCTCATCAATTGCAATATGACTATCTGCTTCAAAAATACTGGCTCTTTGCCTTTTCAGGAAAAACCATAAAAACAAATTCTTTCGTAGAGAACTTTGAATCTAGAAATTTCAAAATTGATGGATACCAATTGGCTCCTAAAATTTCTTATTTATTCTCTCAGAACGCCAGTTGGGATGTTTTTTGCGAGATTTACAATAAGGCGAACCAAATTGGACAGGAAGAATTTCTGAAGCAAACGCGATTAGGAACTTCATTCTCTTATGCTAGCGAAAAAAAACTTACTGTGAACGGAGAGTTTTCTTTATATGAAAACACTTTTCGTGGAGATCCTAATTCACCTGTTGCTTTTCAAATGCTTGAAGGTTTGCAGCCGGGCAGAAATATGACTTGGCGACTTTTATTACAAAAAAATCTAACCCAATATTTAGATATTAATATAAACTACCAAGCCCGTAAAAGCGAAACTAGCCAAACGATTCACAATGGTAATATTCAATTGCGCGCCTATTTTTAAATTTTTCTGTTTTTAGAATTTTTAATTTGTAACTTTAGCTACAAGAAAGACAATAATAATATGTAAGAATTTTATTCATATTAATTGATGTCGGTGTATTCTATTATTACAAATCCAAGCCTTAATTTTAGCTTACAAACTACATAGGATCCTACCATTCATCATTGAAACGGTAAACAATATTTTAAAACCGCCTTCTAATTCTTCTGGAGAGAGGTAATTATGGCGTAATTTAATTCCTAAACCTTATATCATTAAAAGCACACTCTAAATCACCACTTAGACTCCATAAAAAAAGCCTTACGTTGCTGTAAGGCTTTGATAATCAGTGTGGAGAATATCGGATTCGAACCGACCACCTCTTGCCTGCCAGGCAAGCGCTCTAGCCAAATGAGCTAATCCCCCAATCTTTGGCAAATATAAATTAAAAAGTTGTATTCAAAGACAAAGAAACTCCTGAACTTTCTGGAACAAATCGACAAACACCACCAACACAAACCAAGCCTCCTCTTTGTCTGCCATAACTTAAGGCAACTCTAGTAGATTTTTGCCTAAACGCACCACCTATATTATAGTAGTGATTTCTTGCTTCCGGATCATCGTTTCCGTAATTATACATATCGGCAGTAAAGAAAGAAAGTTTAGAATTTAGGTTAAACTCAACGGTAGATGCCACCCAATTTTTCCTGTCATAATCTGCCCACATATGCTCTCCTACGACTCTAATGGACTTTGTATCCGTGAATTTATACGTTGCTTCGGCACCCAAAATATTCGTTCGAACTAAGCCATCTGTTTCCTCAATAAGCTTTTTGTTATAATATTGATTTATGTAGGTAAAAACAGTCTGCAATTTTGCATTCCATTTTTTTGTGAATTCAATATTGTAATCCGAAAAATATTTTTCCCCAAAGCTTAAAAATTCGGTTGAATAGTCTTTTTTTGGCAGGAAAAATGTCCCTGCTAAGGCATTCCAATTAGAAAGATTTATGGCCAACTTACTTCCGTATTTACCCCCAAAAAAGGTTTTTTTCTTAAAGTTGTAAAAGACATCCAATTGACCTCCTATTTCCCCTGTTTTTAATAGGGTTTCATCTCCTAATAATACATTCGGTTGGGCTTGATAAACGTAAATGTTCGCTAAATTATAGTGATGCTGTTTGGTTAAACTTGGAACAAAGTTCATAATTCTGTCGTTAAAAGCATTTCCTTTAGCGTCTCTTTCAGAGAAAAATCCCATATTTTCAAGTCGCCTGAAAGTCCCATCAATCCCGAATCCTTTTTTTGAGTAGCCAACATTCATTAGCAATGCGCTTCCTGGTTTGATAAATTCATTTTCAATCTGATTTTGAACCTCAACGATAGCATCATTTGATTTGTAATTGTATTCTGTAGAAAAGTACATTCCACTATGTGAAAAGTCTAACCTCGCAGCATATCCATTGGTTAAGCTATTGAAATTTGGATTAGCAATGGACTCGACAATTTCTTCACGCCCAACGTAAGTTAATCCCAATGATAACTCGGACGATTTCATTTTAAATATGTCTGAAAGAATAATTTCGATATCAGTACCATAAATTTCACTATTTGAAATCTCAAACCCCGTTCTTTGTCTTCCGTAAATACTCTTCAAAGTAAAATACTCCGTCGGTTTAAAAATAACCCTGCCGCCACGCAACGAATTATTAATGCCTAGCGCTCTGTCTTCCCAGCTTCTATACAATAATCCACTACCAAACTGCTCATAAAAATAACCCGCTGTAAGGTCAATTTTTTCATTCTTAAATTGTAAAAAATAAGTAGCTACATCGGTTTTATCGTATCGCGGATTAAAATTTAACAGCGCCTCATCTTCATAAGATTCTCCTTGAACTCCTGCATTCCATTCTTTGTACTTGAGATTCACAAATAAATAGCTGTTGGCACGCAAAGGCGTTTCTGGGTGTTCAACATTAAGCCCTTTGTCATTCAAGTACCATTGAGAATTGGATTCAAAACCTCCGTAAAAATTTATTTTTTCAGGATTCACAATGTCCTGGGCATTCGCGCAAAGAACACCTAACATCATGAAAATAAATAGATTGAATTTCATTGGTTAAAGCGTTTTCATTTTCTCTAACAATACCTTTTCATTTCCGGGAACGTAACCATTTTGAATGTGAACAATATCGCTGTTTTTTACGACAATAGTATAGGGAATATTTACAATTGATAAGGCTCTTTTAAAATCCTGATTGGTGTCTAACAACACTTTAAAATCCCAACCCTTTCCGTTTATTAGTGGTTTAACTCTTTTCTGGGTTCTCGAATCATCGGTAGAAACTGCTATTATTTCAAAATTTAGACTTTTCTTCCATTCTTCTTGCAGATCATTCATCTCGTCTAATTCACTAATGCAGGGAGTGCACCATGTTGCCCAGAACGAAAAAACATACAATTTGTCTTTTTCTGTAAAATCTGTTTTGAGTGAAATTGACTTACCTTCAAGGTTTGCTAAACTTAAATTTGGGAGTTGTTTTTGGGCAAAAACACTAAAATTAGCAAATAACAACAGCAGATAAAATTTCTTCATGATAGTATTGATTTAGCTACAAATAAATAAATTATTATCATCAAAATAAAATAAAATTTGTTTTATTTGTATTTTAAAATTTTAATTTTTTAATATGAAAAATTATTACTTTATCACAGCGGTTTTTTTGACTCTTTCACTGTTTTCCTGTGGCGAAAATACACTTATTTATAGTCCGATTACAGTCGATGACACCGTAGATGCTGAGCCAATTTCTGGGCTATTCCAGAAACAAGTATTGATAGAGGACTATACCGGAACTTGGTGTGGTAATTGTGCACGAGTTTCGTATGCAATTGAAAAAGCAAAGGAAGAATCTGACCGAGTTGTTTCGGTTGCAATACACCACGGCAATGACCCGTATAATTTTGTGGGAATTCAACCACTAAAAGACTTGATTTCTCCTAATTCTGTATTGGCATTGCCACAATCGCGGTTGAATAGAACAACAACGTGGACCTTCCCTGAAGTCAATAATGTGCAACAAGCACTAAATTTGACAAGTAATAATTGTGGTCTCGGTCTAGCATTGAACTCAACTGTGGCTGATGGAAACATTAATCTCGATGTAAAAGTTAAATTTGCTCAGAATTATTCAAATTTGAAATTGGTTGTTTATGTGTTAGAGGACAAGCTTATTTACAGACAAGTCAATTATTCTACCTTTTATGGTGCGGTAAACCCAATTCCTAACTTTGAACACAATCATGTTCTTCGGGCTTCGTTAACAAATTTGTTAGGGAATCCTCTTTTAAATACAAATTTCAACCAGACGGTTACCACCAATTTTTCGGTTCCTATCCCTGCAAACGTTAGTAATGCGGAGAATATCAATTTTGTTGCATTTGTAATTGAAGAAAATAATAACGTCGTCAATGTTAGAGCAGCAAAGAAAAATGAAAACCAAGAATTTCAGGAAAATCTTTAGTATAAAACCAACCTTATAAAGTCGCTTAACGCGGCTTTTTTATTTTATAGTCGCTGCAAAATCTAGCAAGTGTTATTTCAAAAGTAATTACCTTTGCTTCAAATTTTATTAAATGAGTAAGATTAGAATAACCAAAGAATTTAGTTTTGAAACTGGTCACGCTCTGTACGGTTATGATGGAAAGTGCAAAAATGTGCACGGTCATAGTTATAAGTTATCTGTAACGGTAATCGGAGTGCCTATTTCAGACCGAAGTAATGTTAAATTCGGAATGGTAATCGATTTTTCAGATCTAAAGAAAATTGTCAAAGAAGAAATAGTCGATCATTTTGATCACGCAACGGTTTTTAATCAAACGACACCACATATTGAATTGGCGAACGAATTAATAGATCGCGGGCATCATGTTATTTTGGTTGATTACCAGCCCACAAGCGAAAACATGGTTGTCGATTTCGCGCAAAAAATCAAGGATCGATTGCCAAAAAACATCGAACTACACTCTTTGAAATTACAGGAAACTGAAACTTCCTTTGCGCAATGGTTTGCCTCTGACAACTCATAAACTGAACTTCTTTATGACTTCAAATAAAAAAATCTACTTTGCTTCTGACCAACATTTTGGTGCGCCAACAGCAGAATTAAGTTTCCCTCGCGAACAAAAATTCGTGGCGTGGCTAGACGAAATTAAAAAAGACGCCGAAGCCATTTTTTTGTTAGGAGATTTATTTGATTTTTGGTTTGAATATAAAAAAGTGGTCCCAAAAGGATTTATCAGAGTTTTAGGAAAACTTGCTGAAATCAGAGATAATGGCATTCCTATTTATTTCTTTGTCGGCAACCATGATTTATGGATGACCAATTACTTCGAAAAAGAATTGAATATTCCGGTTTTTCACGACAATCAAGAATACACTTTTGGAAACAAGACTTTTTTGATTGGTCACGGCGACGGAAAAGGTCCCGGCGACAAAGGTTACAAACGAATGAAAAAAGTATTTGTGCATCCGCTTTCAAAATGGATATTCCGATGGCTGCATCCTGATATTGGTGTGTCGCTAGCGCATTATCTTTCGGTCAAAAACAAGCTGATTTCAGGCGATGCGGATGTGAAATTTCTTGGAGAAGACAACGAATGGCTGGTGCAATATTCGAAACGAAAATTAGAAACAAAGCATTACGATTACCTCATTTTCGGCCATCGCCATTTGCCCATGATTATTAAGGTGGGAGAAAATTCTGAATATGTGAATTTAGGCGACTGGATTGGCTATTTTACTTATGGTGTTTTTGACGGAAATTCATTTGAATTAAAAAAATTCGAGTGACGCTATTTCAAGTCTTTCAATCTTAATTGTACTGAAACCATCCCATTCCACTCGTTTTCCTCGATACAATAAACCGCTTCAAAAGATTTTTTGTTTTGAATTATATCTAACTTATCTGATAGACCAAACCCCACTGCTGAAAAGCTTGGCGAATTTTTTTGTTTTACGGTTAGCTTTAAATGGGAATTATCGGATCCAATCGTTTTTCCGTAGCCGGTATCAGCGACATTTTTGCTCCAGAATACAGGCGTCCGATTCTGCGGGCCATAGGGTTCGAACTGCTTTAGAATTCGAGTTAATTTTGGTGTAATTTCAGCAAAATCAATTTCGGCATCCACTTCAATTTCAGGAGTCAACATTTCGGGGGCTATGGTTTCTTGCACTACTTTCTCGAATGCGTCTTTAAATTTTTGATAGTTTTCAGGTTTCAATGTCATCCCCGCTGCATACATATGACCTCCGAACTGCTCCAAATGTTCGGCACAAGCTTCTATTGCATTATATATATCAAATCCAACAACAGAGCGTGCCGACGCCGCATATTTGTCACCGCTCTTGGTAAATACAATGGTGGGTCTGTAATAGACTTCTATCAATCGGGACGCTACAATTCCGATGACGCCTTTATGCCAATCTTCTTGAAAAACGACGGTTGTGAATTGCTCTTTTTCATTATTGTCTTCAATTTGATGCAAAGCCATTTTGGTGATGGATTTATCCAAATCTTTACGATCTGAATTGTATTTTTCGATTTCAGAAGCAAACTGTTGGGCTTGCTCTAAATCGAATTCCGTAAGTAATTCTACAGCATGATTTCCATGTTTTATGCGACCCGCCGCGTTTATCCGTGGAGCAACAATAAAAACAACATCCGTAATGGTAAGATCTTTCTTTTTTATTTGTTGAATCAAGGCTTGAATTCCAGGACGTGGTTGGCTATTGATCACTTGCAATCCAAAATAAGCCAAGATTCTATTTTCGCCCGTTATGGGAACAATATCTGCCGCAAT
>CALPOS020000035.1 GCA_943325255.2 Sphingobacterium thalpophilum | reverse complement strand
TCTTACATTCGAATTAAATAAAAGATATGCGCTTTCTTCAGAGAATTATACCTCAGATTCGTTGATTCTTAAATTAATCTGTAGCTATTTGGATTATCACAAATACAAATTAATCGTTATATATTAAAAGCACGAATCCTTACCATTATTCGTTTTGTTAGAGTTTATTTATTTTAATTCATTTGTTGCTTGTTGTTTTGTGTTTTTCAGAAACTTATGAATAATAATTTGCCTTAATTTGCAGGCATTAATAGCCACTTTCATATGCAGCAACAACTTTTAATTATTGGATTTGTATGGCCCGAACCCAATTCTTCAGGAGCGGGAACACGCATGCTGCAACTCATCGAAGTGTTTTTGAAACAAGACTGGAAAATTACTTTTGCCAGCGCTGCCTCCGACAGTGAGTTTATGTTTGACGTAACCAGTCTTGGTGTTGAAAAAGTAGCTATTGCAATCAATGATTCTGGTTTTGATGATTTTGTGAAAGCGTTGAACCCGACTATTGTTTTGTTCGACCGATTTATGGTTGAGGAACAATTTGGTTGGCGAGTTGCGGAACACTGCCCGAATGCTTTGCGGGTATTAGATACCATCGATTTACATTCGTTACGTCTCGCGCGTCAAAAAGCGGCGAAAGAACGAGTGGAATTTCATTTAGATGATTTATACTCAGATAATGCAAAACGCGAGATTGCAAGTATTTTGCGCTGTGATATTTCTTTGCTGATTTCTGAAGTCGAAATGGAATTGTTACAAAAACACTATAAAGTAGATCGAAGTCTTTTATATTATTTGCCTTTCTTAGTGGATGCTATTGATCAAGATACAATGCAAAGTTGGTTTCCTTTTAAAGATCGAAAGGATTTTATTTTTATTGGAAATTTCTTGCATGAGCCGAATTGGAACGCGGTTCAATATTTGAAGGAGTCCATTTGGCCGCTCATACGAAAGGAATTGCGTGAAGCTTCGATGCAGATTTATGGCGCTTATCCTTCTCAAAAAGTGTTACAGTTGCACAATCCCAAAGAGCGGTTTCTGGTTTTGGGCCGTGCCAAGAGTGCTTTTGATGTGGTTTCGAAAGCGAGAGTGGTATTAGCGCCACTTCGATTTGGAGCAGGCGCCAAAGGCAAACTTATCGAAGCCATGCAATGCGGAACCCCGAGTGTCACTACAACTATTGGCGCAGAATCGATGAATGGAGATTTGGCTTGGAGTGGCACTATTGCCGATGATCCAGCAGATATTGCAAAGGCGGCGGAGGAATTGTATCAAGATCAAATTTCGTGGAAGAAAGCGCAACAAAATGCTGTGGTGATTGTCAACGAGCGCTATGAAAAATCTCTTTTTGAAAGTGATTTTATTTCTAGGATTCTTTCTATTCAAAAAAGTTTGGCGCCACATCGAAATGCTAATTTCATGGGTGCGATCTTGCTCCATCACACGACAGCGAGCACCAAATATATGTCGAGGTGGATTGAAGCGAAGAATAGGTAGTTTGGATCGAGTGCGTTAGGGATTGAAGCGGTATCCTTTTTTGAGGGACGAAAAAAAGATATAGCAGAAAGCCCGACCCTTGTGGTAACGCCAAAAAAAATCCGCTCGACAGGAACGGATTAATTACTTTTCTTTGAACGCAATTCTTATTTACTCAACTCTACAAAATATTTGTAAAACAACGGAATCGTCTCGATGCCTTTGAGGTAATTGAAAATTCCGAAATGTTCGTTCGGTGAGTGAATGGCGTCGCTATCTAAACCAAATCCCATTAAAATCGTTTTGCTTTTGAGTTCTTTTTCAAACAAGGCAACAATCGGAATACTTCCGCCTGAACGCACTGGAATCGCTGGAATTCCGAATGTTTCTGTATACGCCATATTGGCTGCTTTATAACCAATGCTGTCGATTGGAGTTACGTAACCTTGCCCACCATGATGGGGTTTTACTTTTACCGTAACGCCTGCAGGTGCAATACTTTCGAAATGGTTGGTGAATAATTCGGTGATTTCTTCCCAGTCTTGATGTGGCACCAAGCGCATGGATATTTTTGCGTAAGCCTTACTTGCAATAACCGTTTTGGCACCTTCGCCGGTGTAGCCGCCCCAAATTCCGTTGACATCTAGCGTTGGTCTGATCGAGTTGCGTTCGTTGGTCAAGTAACCTTTTTCACCATAAATATCGTTGAGGTCTAATGCTTTTTTATAGTTTTCTAAATTGAAAGGCGCTTTGGCCATTTCAGCTCTTTCTGCTGCGGTTAATTCTTCGACTTTATCGTAAAATCCTGGAATGGTAATTTGGTTGTTTTCGTCATGCATGGAAGCAATCATTTTCGCCAACACATTGATGGGATTGGCAACGGCGCCGCCATATAAACCAGAGTGTAAATCGCGATTGGGTCCAGTCACTTCGACTTCAACATAACTTAATCCTCTAAGTCCTGTTGTAATCGATGGTTGTTGGTTGGAGATCATTCCGGTATCTGAAATCAGAATAACATCGCAGGCTAATTTTTCTTGATTGCGTTCTACAAACCAGCCCAAGCTTTTCGAGCCGACTTCTTCTTCGCCTTCTATCATAAACTTGACATTGCACGGCAGCGAGTTGGATTGCACCATATATTCGAGCGCTTTGACATGCATATACATTTGGCCTTTATCATCACAAGAACCGCGCGCGAAAATGGCTCCTTCGGGATGGATTTCGGTAGTTTTGATTACAGGTTCAAACGGAGGAGATGTCCATAAATCCATCGGGTCTGGTGGTTGCACATCGTAATGTCCGTATACTAATACAGTAGGTAAATTTTTATCGATTATTTTTTCACCGTAAACAATCGGATAGCCCGGTGTATCACATATTTCTACGAAATCACAACCTGCTTTTTCCAAGCTCGTTTTGACCGCTTCGGAAGTGTCGATAACATCTTGAGAATAGGCAGGATCGGCGCTTACGGAAGGAATTTTTAGTAATTCGATTAGCTCATTAATAAATCGATCTTTGTGCTGCTGCACATAGGTTTTAATATTGTCCATGTTGGTTTGAGTGTTTTAGTATTTCAAATATACAAATTGAAATTCCATTTGTGAAGTTCCAAATTCCAAATTTGTTCCACTTGATGTTTTTTTATTGTAATTTGGAATTTGATGTTTGGAATTTAAAAAGAATATCTATATTTGCACCTCGATTTCGCGGATATGGTGAAATTGGTAGACATGCCAGACTTAGGATCTGGTGCCGCAAGGCGTGTAGGTTCGAGTCCTATTATCCGCACATATTAAATCCTTTAATCCTTGTAAATCAAGAGTTAAAGGATTTTTTATTTATGATTTTCCTCGTATTATTTTCCCAACCGAAAGTCGAGATACAAGATATTCTTGCTGTACGGAAATAATCCTATACCAAAGCAAACCTATTAGTATTACATGCAACGATACTGCTTAGTAATCAGCCGATAATCATTTTTCTTATTGAAATATTAGAAAGTGTACATCAACTCAAATCTCCAAACATATTTAGAGAGCTGTTTTCATTTTTTTTAAAATAATTTTAGAAAAACTTTTTTCCAATTGTCGACGCTATGATTATTTTAAACTACAAAACAACACGTCTCGTTGATAAATGTATTTATTTTCAACACTTTACAAGCTTAATGGGAGATTCTTGTTCTTGCTCACTGTGTTATAAAAAAAAAGACTAAATTTGTTATAATTAAAAATGACAAATGAAAAAAATCCATTTTCTTTTTGCAGCATTTTTGTGCATCAGCGTCAACGCGCAAAACATGTACATTCGTCCCATCACAGGAAGCCAAAGTATCTATCCAGTTGCAGACATTCAGAAATTGGCCTTTGAGAATGGCAATATACTGGTAACCAACAACGGTGGCAATAGCGTCACATTTGCTTTGTCAGGATTGCGGTATGTTAGCTTCACCGACTTTAATTTGGGAACAACAGTTCCAGAATTGGCAACAAACAGGCTCTATGCTTATCCTAATCCAGCAAGTCAGTTGATTAATATTTTGGGATCAAACAGCATGCAACACGCTAGCCATATTCAAATAGTATCATTGGAAGGAAGATTGTTAATGGAGCAAAAAGCAGCCAATACAACAACAGTTCAAGTGGATATATCAGCATTGCCGCAAGGCATGTATTTGTGCAAAATAACCGACGGAAACCAAAAAGAAACGATTAAATTTTTGAAACAATAAATCATGAAAAAAATACTCCTTTTAGTCAGTTTAGTCACAGTTTTATTTGCAACAGCGCAACCTCAAGATTCATTATTCGTATGGAAATCTGGAGAATTGGTACATAAGCAATCCATCAAGCCAGCTGATATGGATAGCATCACGTTCAAACGGCCAACTAATCCGACTGGAATCAACATCCCAGGTCCAAACGTAACTGATATTGATGGTAATGTGTACACATCTGTAACCAACTGCGACTTAACTTGGACCCAACTCAATTTGAATGTTTCTAAATACAGTGATGGCACTCCCATTCCTCAAGTAACCGACCCAACCCAATGGGAAAATTTAACTACGGGGGCTTGGTGTTACTACAATAACGATGCAGCCAACGAAGCAGTTTACGGCAAGTTATACAATTGGTATGCTGCTGCGGGCATCTATGATGCGGCATCACTAGCCAACCCTACATTAAGAAAGAAACTGGCTCCCGCTGGCTGGCATGTGCCAAGTGATGCTGAATGGACCCAGCTGACCAATTGTTTGGGAGAAGAAGAAGTAGCAGGAGGCAAAATGAAATCAGCAGGCACTAGCTTATGGCAAAGCCCGAATGTAGGAGCAACCAACTTATCTGGTTTTACAGGTCTTCCGGGAGGTTATATCTTCGACGGTGGTACATTCTTTTTCATTGGGTCCTACGGTTTTTGGTGGAGTTCGGGAAGTTACGATACAACAAACGCTTGGTTTCGTTTCTTGTATTATGACAATGCTATTGCAAATAGAAGCCTTAATGATAAGGGAAGCGGTTTCTCGGTGCGTTGCGTAAAGAATTAGACCTTTTCTTTGATAATAAGAAAAACCAATATAGCAGAAGTCGATTTTAAAAAAAAGGCTCTGCTCTATGATTTATCTGTCTATAAGGATACCTCTAACCTAATATGGCGCATTTTTCGAAACAGCAAAAATCTTAGTCGGGAGTATAAATAGTAGAACAAAAAAACATAAAGTATATTAAACCAAGATAATAGCCCAAAAGCTTGTCTTGGTTTTTTTTATATCAAACCTTTGCCACAAATCTTGGATTATAGTTCTATTAAGAAATAAAAGTGAATTAGATGATTTCAACAAATCGTTTCAAAGCTTTCAGATTAATTGAGCTCCTATATTTAAAATTATTTTACCCTTTAAAGTGTAAAGGTCTATGTCATTCTATTATCCGCACAAAAAAGTCCAAATGAAAATCTGGCCTTTTTTTATTTTAAACCATCAAGGAATTAAGTTACAATAAGGCTTTATTTCTCTTAATCTCTTAATGGTGATGTCATCCGTGATACACCCGTGAAAAAACAATCTTGCCGTCTTTGATTTCCAAGACTTCCGCCACGAGTATGTCTGGTTCGTTTTCAACACTTCGCACATATTCCATAAAGACACGATTGGCATCGGCGGTGAGCGACGTCACGCGATAATGCAAAGTCGGAATCGTTTCAAAAGCATCTTGCCACCATTCATGCAAAGCGTTCTTTCCGTGAACCAAACCATTGGTTTCTGGTTTCTTGATTTTTAACTTCGGGCTAAAATGTTCCGCTTCTTCATCATATAAAGAAAGCAATTGCTCTAAATTGTGATTGTTGAAAGCATCAAACCATTTGTGTGCAATCGAAAGATTTTGTTGTGTTGTCATTGTTGTTGTTTAAAAGAAAATTCCCGCTACAAAGGCAGGAATTCAAAACTCAGTTACTCAGTATCTCAGCAACTCAGTAACTTCTTATACATTTTTCAAATTAATAATCTCTTGCTCCGTCAGAAAGCGCCAATTGCCTCGCGGTAAGTTCTTTTTGGTCAATCCGGCAAAAGCAACGCGATCAATTCTTAGCACATCGTATTTGAAATTTTCAAAAATTGCACGAACCACTTTTACATTCGACGTGCGTAATTTCAGACCGATTTCGGTTTTTGGTTCATTTTCGATATACGTAATTTCCTCAATCGCCAATCGGTGTCCATCTAAAGTAACGCCACCTGAAATTTTCTCCAAATCTTCATATTTCAAATTCTTATCTAAAGAAACTTGGTAAATTTTAGAAGATTTCTGATTCGGCAAACTAAATTTTCGAATCATATCGGTGTCGTTCGTAAACAATAACAATCCCGTCGTATTTTTGTCCATTCTACCCACCGAAGCAATCCTAGCATTGGTAGCGCCGCGCACTAATTCCAATACGTTTCGGTCTTCTTGACCTTCATCAAATGAAGTGGTAAAATTTTTTGGCTTGTTCAATAAGATATATTCTTTCTTTTCTGGAGTCAAAGTCGCGCCATCAAAGTTTACGACATCGCCAGGCTTCACCATATAACCCATTTCAGTTACTGGAATCCCATTCACTTTTACATTCCCTGATTGAATATAAATATCCGCATCTCTCCTTGAACAAACGCCTGAATTGGAAATGTATTTATTCAAACGAATTTCGTCTGCTACTTTCGGTCTTTTCGGAGCTTGATTTGGTTTGCGCTCTGGTTTTGCTGCTTCGGCTGGCGTCACCGTTTTTGGTTTCACTTTTTTCGGTCCTTGCGCCCGTTTCGCCATGGCAGGCTTTGGCTTATTCGAACTTGTTCTTGAACTCGTTCGCTTGTTATTGCCTTCCTTCTTATTCATAACTGCTGTAAATTTTATGCAAAGATAGGTTTATTAATTTTATGAGAAGCTGATCCCGCTATCTGTTGCAATCTTTTGTGTTTTGTCACCCCGAGCGCAGTCGAGGGGCTTTTATTAAAACACAAAAGGATTTCCACGCCTATCGGGGCTAGGCCATCGCGGTAAAATCTAAATTCTTAAATAGATTGAAGTAATTTTTTGCCATTCCATAACACCGTTGGATCAATCAACACAATCGAAAAAACCCCAGCAACAATGAGCACTTTTAAGATGTTGTGCAGTAACAAATATTGTTCTTTAGAAGTCGATTTCCACAATTGCAAGACGAAGAAAATCATGATGATAAAACCCACATAAAAGTAGATGTCCATATAACCCACATCAAAAACATTGATTAAAAAATAGACGGGAATCGTCGTCAAAACGAGTAACGCCGTGATGCTCGTTTTTGAGGCGTTTTCTCCAAAAGTAACTGGAATGGTTTGATATCCATTGGCCAAATCGCCTTTGATGTTTTCTAAATCTTTCGTCATTTCACGAACCAACAACAAGATAAATAGAAAAGAAGCATGCGTAAAAGTTACTGCCAAATCGTTGCTGTGGCTTTCGATTTCATTCAAGGGCAACCTAAAATAGTAATACAAAAGGATGCCGAAAAAAGGGAAAATGGCCAAAAAAGCCGCAATAAAATTCCCGAGTAAAGCGTACTTTTTGCGTTTGTGAGAGTACAGCCAAATTAAAAAGATGTAGACTGCGAAGAACAGGCTGGCGCGCCAGGAGACGAGTAATGCAAATAATGCCGCTATAAAATTCAATACAAAATAAACTTGCAACTTTGTCTTTTGACTGACCAATCGATCAAGCATCGATTTGTTGGGTCGGTTGATGAGATCTTTTTTGCTATCGTAAAAACTATTGATGATATAACCCGATGCAATAGTAATTGCCGAAGCAAAAACAACAATAAAAAACCGATAGTCTAAAAGAATGGAAAGTGCGCTTTTATCTGGAGCAAAAATAAAAATAGCGGAGAGGTACTGCGCTAAAATAATTATGGGAATGTTGTAACCGCGCACTACAGAAAACAAACTGACGATTTTCATGACGCGCAATTTGTTTTTTCTACTTAGCATCCTTTTTAATGAATAATTAATAGTTAATAATTAACAATGAAAGCGCTGTAATGTAGTTGAAGCTCATTATTAATTATTCAGTGTTAATTATTAATTGAATTTAGAATTGATAAACGACTTCTAATTTGTAGTCTTTCAAAGATATTTTGGCTTTCTCTAAATCTTCGGTAAATCCTAAAATATAACCGCCACCACCAGAACCACAAAGTTTCAAATAGTAGTCGTTGGTGTCGATTCCTTTTTGCCAAATGCCATGAAATTGTTCTGGAATCATTGGCTTGAAGTTACTCAAAACTACTTTAGATAATTTCTTGGTATTCTCAAACAATGATTTCATATCGCCACCTAAGAAATTCTCTACACAAGCATCTGTATGTTTGATAAATTGTGTTTTTAGCATGGTCCGGAATCCTTGGTCTTTTAGGTTTTCCATAAAAATATTGACCATTGGTGCCGTTTCGCCAACAATACCTGAATCTAACAAAAACACGGCGCCTTTTCCTGTCAAGCTTTGGGTTGGAATACCAGTCGCTTCAATATTGTCTTGAGAGTTAATCAAAATTGGAATGCTCAAATAACTGTTTAGTGGATCCAAACCAGAGCTTTTTCCGTGGAAAAAGGATTCCATTTGACCAAAAATGGTTTTGAGTTGAAGTAATTTTTCACGCGTTAAGTTCTCTAACACCGTGATTTTATTTTGAGCATATTTGTCGTAGATGGCAGCAACCAAAGCGCCACTACTTCCTACGCCATATCCTTGCGGAATGCTCGAATCGAAGTACATGCCTGAAGCCACATCTTTTTGTAAAGAAGCCAAATCAAACGTAACAAGGTCGGGTTGCTCTGTTTGTAATTGCTCTAAGTAGGAAACAAATTGCACTAGATTTTGATTGGATTTGATGGCTTCATCTGAAGCATTTCCATCTGACTTTAAAGCGCCATTATAGAAGTTGTAAGGAATCGATAAACCTTTAGAATCTTTGATGATTCCGTATTCTCCGAAGAGTAGAATTTTTGAGTAAAATAACGGTCCTTTCATTCAATTAATAATTAACAATTAATAATTAATAATTTTTTTTGATGAGTTGATGATGCTTGTAAGTAATTTTAATTGTTCGGTTACTTTTTCTTTTACATTTTTGAAATCATCATTTCCAACATAACCCGAACAATGCAATAAGTCTAACCAATATTCTGTTTCGTTTGCTTCTTTCAAAGCGATTGATAATTTATGAATGAAGTCAGCTTTACTTTGAGCATATTCAGATTCTCTAACATTCGCCCCAACTGAAGTTCCTGAACGTAAAAACTGTTTGGACATTACAAATTCTTTTTTCTCAAAAATTACTTTTTTATAAACGTAGATTACATCCAAAGCAAATGAGAAAGATTTCTCCTTGATAACGTTTCTTTTCATGATAAATTCTGTTTGGCGTAAAGTGAATATTGGGAGGAATTATTAATTATTAACTATTCATTATTAATTAATTTTTGGCCTCCTTGTCCAATTGCGTCACAAATATACTGACCATTTTGGCAATAGCCAACTAATTCGTTCTTAATAAATTGTAAAACTTTTGCGCTATCATTTTCGGGATACAAAACATGTACGTTCGCTCCAGCATCTAACGTAAAACAAACGGAAATATTGGAGCTTCTTCTAAATTCCCATATCCGATTGATAATTTCCAATGTATTGGGTTTCATTAAAATAAAATAGGGCATTGAAGTCATCATCATCGCATGCAATGTCAAGGCTTCGCTTTCTACAATTTCAACAAAAGCATTCAAATCGCCCGTTTCTAAAACTGTTTTTAGTTTTGAAAGATTTTCGTGTGCTTGTTGAAATCGTCGTTCCGCATAAGGATGGTTGTGCATCAAATCATGCCCAACGGTGCTTGACACTTGTTTTTCGCCTTTGTCCACCAACAAAATACTGTCTTGATAATTTTTGAAATTAGCGTGAATAGTAGCCGGAAATTCAACGCCAAACAAATCCGAACTGCCTTCAATCTCGGCGTGATTTCCCCAAACCACTACTTCACCTTTGACGCTTCTGCAAGCACTTCCAGATCCTAAGCGCGCTAAGAAGGATGCTTTTTGGAAGAAATAATCGTCTGTCATTTCTGGACTTAAAGCTTTCTCCAAACTCATAATATTCATCGCCAATGCTGCCATTCCAGAAGCAGAAGAAGCTATTCCTGAACTGTGAGGAAACGTATTTTGGGTATCAATCTTTAGATGATATTGTTTTAAATAGGGACAATACGTTGCAATCCGTTCCAAAAATTTTTGAATCTTGGGTTTGAAATCTTCTTTAGGTTGACCTTCAAACAATAAATCAAAGGAAAAATTAGAAGTGTCGTCTTTTTTAGAAAAAGACAATTCAGTAATGGTTTTGCAAGCGTTCAACGTAAAACTTATCGATGGATTGGCAGGAATCTGATGTGCCTTTTTCCCCCAATATTTCACCAAAGCAATATTACTCGGAGCACTCCAAGTGAAGGTTCCTTTGTCGATGGTCGTAGAAAATGATTTTGAAATAAAATCCGTTTCAGTTCTCATAAATTTGAATTTCAACAAAGATACTTTTTTTGAGGTATTGCTCGATACTTGGTTACAATATTCAATCAAATTAATGATTTAGTAAACCAGCAATATGCAATAACTGATTTAACTTTTGTAACTTTAATAAAAAATAAACCTGATGGAATTAAATTGGATTACAATTGGCGGTCTACTTCTTATTATAGTTGTCGTAGTTTTTTTTCTAATTAAAAGAAACTATAAAGACGAAAAAGATTACGAAAACTACTTAAATGACAACGACCTACCTATCGACAAGGAGGAGGACGAAGCCAATAACTATTAGATTGAAATACGCACGTCTTATTTAATTCCTGTCGATAAGACTTCATTCAACTTTTTAAATTCCTTACATTTGAAAAAAAATGTGATGAATAAATACGTCAAAATTCTACTTTTTGTTGTGACTTGTATCGCCGTTGGGTATTTGTCGGGCATGGCTACACAATCTTCTGTGACCACATGGTTTCCGACTTTAATCAAACCCAGCTTCAATCCGCCAAGTTGGGTGTTTGCACCAGTTTGGAGTTTGCTCTACACGATAATGGGCGTTGCTGCAGGTTTGGTGTGGAACCGAATCGATCACGAACAAGAAGCAGTGAAAAAAGCATTATTGTTTTTTGTAATTCAATTGGCGTTGAACGCGCTGTGGTCGATTCTGTTTTTCGGAATTAGAAACCCTTTTCTCGCCTTCATCGAAATCATTTTGCTTTGGTTGATGATATACGAAACTTACGTTCAGTTCGGTAAAATCGATAAAATTGCGGGTTATTTATTCATTCCCTACATTCTTTGGGTCAGTTTTGCCGCTGTTTTAAATGGAAGTATTTGGTGGTTGAATCGTTAAAGTTGATGATGTAATTGCATTCGCCACAATAAACCCACTCGTCCAAGCATTCTGAAAGTTAAAACCTCCAGTAATTGCATCAATGTTGACGATTTCTCCTGCGAAATAAAGGTTTTCGTGTAGTTTGCTTTCCATCGTTTTGAAGTTAATTTCTTTCAAATCGATGCCGCCCGCCGTAACAAATTCTTCTTTAAAGGTGCTTTTTCCATTCACTTGAAAACTACCATTGGTGAGCTGACTAGCGAGACTTTGCAATTGCATTTTCGACAAATCGGCCCATTTTGTCACACCGAGCGCAGTCGAGGTGTCGATTCCAGATGCCAAAACCAAACTTTCCCATAATCTGTTTGGAAACTCAAAAGGGGATTTCTTAGAAACGGCTTTCTTTGCGTGCTCGATTTTTATTTCTTTGAGCAACTTTTCAGCAACGTCAGTTTCGATATCATTCAGCCAATTCACATAAATGGTAAACTGATAATTCTTGTCATGCAAAATCCTAGCGCCCCAAGCAGACAATTTCAAAATGCCGGGACCGCTCATGCCCCAATGGGTAATTAATAAAGGGCCATTTGCAGATAACTTCGTGTCTTTTACTTTTACCGTCGCCAGTGCAGCAACGCCCATCAAATCTTTAATGCGAGGATCTTTAATGTTGAACGTAAATAATGATGGCACTGGACTCACAACTGCGTGTCCAAAAGTTTGCAATAGTTCCCACATTTTCGGATTGCTTCCTGTGGCTAAAATTAATTTTTCTGTGAGGTATTGTTCGCTTGGTGTTTCAATTTTCCAGCAGTTGTCTTTTTTGTAAATAGATTGTACGCTTTGTCCAGTCAAAACCGAAATGCCCAATTTTTGAGTAGCGTTCAAAAAACAATCTATAATGGTTTGTGATGAATTGGATACGGGAAACATTCGGCCGTCGTCTTCAATTTTGAGTGCAACGCCATGTTTCTCGAACCATTCAATCGTATCTCCAGAACAAAATTGATGAAACGGACCGCGCAGTTCTTTCTCGCCTCGAGGATAAAATTTGACCAATTCATTGGGTTCAAAACAAGCATGCGTGACGTTGCATCTTCCGCCGCCAGAAATGCGAACTTTTTCTAAAACATTTTTCCCGCGTTCGAGTATCGCTACTTTGAGTACTGGGTTTTTCTCAACGATATTAATCGCTGTAAAAAATCCGGCAGCGCCGCCGCCTACAATAATGATATCGAAATCTTGATTCATAGTCTGTCTGGAAAATCGCTGATGATTCCGTCTACTTGCAATGACTTTATTTTATAAATATCTTCTTGTTCGTTAACCGTCCAAGGAAAAACTTGAAATCCTTTCTCTTTGATTACTGACGAATTATCTTCGTTTAGCAAATGAAAATAGGGATGTATGCTTTTCGCTTTAATAAAATCAGCAAATGCTATTGCCAATCCTAAATCGGTTTGGGTCAAGACGCCAATTGCGATTTTCGGATTCAAAGAACGGACTTCTTGCAATGCATTCCAATCAAAACTAGAAACAATGAAGTGATTGTAGTTCCAATTTTTTTCTTTGATAAAATGTTCTATGATTTCTGCGACTGGTTTTGCCGTGTTTTTCCCTTTGAGTTCAATGTTGATAAATATTTTCTTATCAATGAGATCCAGCACTTCTTGTAGCGTTGGAATTTCATAGAGATTGTCAATTCGCAAAGTTTTCAATTGACTTAAAGTAAATGAACTTACCAATCCAGTTCCCGAAGTGGTTCGGTCTACAGTGTCGTCGTGCAGGCAAATTAGTTGGTGATCGGAAGTTAAATGCACATCGAGTTCAATACCATCAACTCTTAATTCGATTGCTTTTTGAAAAGAAATCAAGGTGTTTTCAGGAGCGTGTCCTTTGGCGCCGCGATGTCCGATTTTTAGCATAGCAAATGATTTTTATTAGCTCGCGGAGACGCAAAGTCGCAAAAAAAATAATTATCTATTTTCGAGTAAAACCACGTCAAAATCAGTATCAAGAATTACTCTTCCATTAGAGACGACAGCAGTTTTACCAGAATAGGCATCTTTTATATTTGCTCCGTTTTTGAAAATCGTTCCGACTGGAATCTCTTTTTTTCCTTTGTTTAATTCCAATCCAATGACCACTTGATCAGCATATTTTCCGTTCGAAAATGTCCTTGAAAACACATACGGTTTGTTGTAGATTTCTTTGTGAATTCCAGCACCAACTGATGGGTGATTTTTTCTAAACTTCCCCAGTTTTTGCCAATGTGATAGAATTTTTTGCGTTTCAGGATTCGATTTCACATCCTCCCAATTCATAAATGATCTTAGCGTTGCATCGCCTTGAGTGCCTTCTATAACCAGTGACCGACCCGTTTCATCGCCATAGTATATTTGAGAAATCCCTGGCGTTAATAACAGTTTCGTTCCGCTTTCTATACTTTTCGTTCTTTTGGGGTCAAATGGTTTTCCGTCATCGTGCGAAGAAATATAGTTCAGGACGCTAAATCTTTTTAGTTCATTTGAAAGCTTGTTCGAATACATCGAAAACAATTCTTCATAGCTTTTTTGCGCAGCATTCCACTTAAATTCGAAGTTGATGAGGTTGCTAAAACCATGTTGAAAGTAATTTACCTTTCGATCTCCAAAATCGAAGTCTTGTCCGTTGCTGATGCTATAATTATA
>CALPOS020000034.1 GCA_943325255.2 Sphingobacterium thalpophilum | reverse complement strand
TAATAGGCAATGAAGTTGGATTACTACATTATTATAAATTTAATGAAGCAAGTGGCAGCGTCGCTCTTGATGGCGTTTCTTCTGGGGCTGTTAACGGAACTTTGGTCAACGCTCCTGCCCGTGCTGCCTCGACGGCACCTGCTGGGTTTGCTACCTATTTATGGTTACCGGGAGGAGCTACCACTTCTGCAATTACTGTTAATCCTACTACTACAACTGCCTATTCGGTTTCAGTTACTGATGCCTGTGGTTCAGTTGTAACTTCACCAGCTATTACTGTAAATGCTTTACCTCAGGGCAATTTAACAGCTAATGCGGTATGTTTGGGCGGAACAGGACAATTGACTTATACTGCTACCTCAGGCGTTGGTCCTTTTACTTTAATCATTAACGGAACTACTTATTCCGGAATAGTAAGCGGCACGCCGTTTAATGCAAACCCTAACCCGGCAACTGCTCCTGGTAACACTAGTTATACTTTATCGTCCATAACAGCAGCAAGCGGATGTGTAAGAACAACGGGTATTAGCGGAGCGAATACCTCTATAACCGTAAATACGTTACCTGTTGCAAATGTATCACCTACCACAGGTCAATTATCTTGCGTAAAGGGTTACATACCATTAACAGCAAGCGGTGGTGAAACTTACCAGTGGAATACACTCGGAGGTAATGCGACTACTTCAGCTGTTTCAGCAGCAACGCCTGGAAACTATTCAGTTACAGTTACAAATGCCAATGGCTGCCAGGCGACAGCAAGTGCACAAATATCCTTCCTTGCATCTTCAAATACTGCAACAGCAGGGGGGCCAAACTATGCCTGCCAATCCTCGTATACCGTTCCAATTACCTTAAGCGGAGCGAGTGTTGGCGGAAGTGCTGTCACAGGGGCTTGGTCAATAGTGTCTGGAGGTGGAACATTAAGCACCACGGCACAAACAGAAACTCCTGCCAGCGTTTTGTATACTCCGGAACCCGATTTTTCCGGCACAGTAGTGCTAATGTTGTCTACCAACAGCAATTCTTGTGCAACGGCAACTTCTGTGCGCACAATAACCGTTGTGCCAAAAGTTTCAGCAACTGCTTCACTATCAACAATTTGTTTGGGTTCGTCGAGTACATTGACTGCAAGCGGCGCAACAACCTATACTTGGATGCCAGGAAATATGAGCGGAGCAGCAGTTACTGTTACTCCTGAATCAACAACAACTTATACTGTTACAGGAACTACAGAAAGTTGCACGACTACTTATGAAGTAACCGTTACGGTTAACCCACCATCAACTGACCTACCAGAAATATCTGGGACAGCAACTATATGTAGCGGTAATAGCACAATGCTTACTGTTTCCGGTGGTAGCTTAGGTTCTGATGCCACTGTAGAATGGTTTTCCGGGTCTTGCGGAGGAACTAGCGTAGGTACTGGCAATAGCATTTCGGTGTCACCTACTGTTACCACTAGTTATTTTGCAAGATATTCTGCTAGCTGCCCGAGCACCAGCTGTGCAGCGGTCACCGTAACCGTAAACCCATTACCTATTCCGAGCATTAGTGGCAACTTATCGTGTTTTGTAGGTTCCACAGTTTTAGACGCAGGCATACCAACTCAGAATGGCTTCGCAGGTAATTTTGATCCTGCTGCTTGGTCAACAACGCACAGTGCAGGGGATTTTGGTTCGGTAAATGTTGAAGGAGCACCTGCATCCATCGCTTTAACATCAAGTAACTATGGCGGCTGGGCCGGCACGACTGTAAGTTATTGCAATGCTATCAATACTTCTGGAATTATTACTTTCGATTGGAGCTATAGTACCGATAACATCGCTGCATATAATTATCCAAAGTATAGTATTGATGGAGGCGCTGCTGTTTTGTTTCCGGGCTATAATCCTGAAGGGCTTAGTACACAAAGTGGAACTGCATCTATTCCTGTAGCTGCTGGTCAGCACTTTTGCCTAATAATGGAATCGTTATATAATAATGGGGGTGCCGCCACAACAACTGTTTCAAACATTGTTTTTACCACACTTCCATATTCATCTTATCTTTGGTCAACAGGGGCTACTACTCAAAGTATTTCAGCAAGCACTAGTGGAGACTTTGACGTGCATGTTACTGATGGAAATGGCTGTATAGGTACAACTTCGGTGGCAGTTACGGTTAATCCACCACCAACAGTTTCGGCAACTGCTTCACTATCAGCAGTTTGTTCTGGGTCGTCGAGTATATTGACTGCAAGCGGCGCAACAAGCTATACTTGGATGCCTGGCAATATGAGCGGCGAAGCAGTAACGGTTACTCCTGCAACAACCACAACTTATACTGTTACAGGAACAACAGGAAGCTGCACTGCTACTAATGAAGTAACCGTTACGGTTAATCCATTACCAACTCCGAGCATTAGTGGCAATTTATCGTGCTTTGTAGGTTCCACAGTTTTAGACGCAGGTTTATCATCTCAGAACGGCTTTGCAGGTAATTTTGATCCTGCTGCTTGGTCAACTACTCACAGTACTTACGATTCTGGTTCGGTAAATGTTGAAGGAGCACCGACATCCATACAGTTAATTCCAAGCCGCGGCGGATCGGGCAATTCGGGGAATGTAAGTTATTGCAATGCTATCAATGCTACTGGGATTATTACTTTCGATTGGAGTTATAATGCCGGTTACAGTTGGTTTGGCGATCAGCCAATGTATAGTATTGACGGTGGCGCTCCTGTTATTTTTCCGGGCTTTAATTTTTATGTTAATGGTCCACAAAGCGGAACTGCATCTATTCCTGTAACGGCTGGTCAGCAATTTTGCCTGATCATGGAATCGTATGATTATGAGGGAGCTCCCCTTACCACAACAACTGTTTCAAACATTGTTTTTGCATCTCCGTATTCATCTTATCTTTGGTCAACAGGAGCTACCACTCAAAGTATTTCAGCAAGCACAGGTGGAGACTTTGAAGTGTATGTTACTGATGGAAATGGCTGTATAGGTACAACTTCGGCAGCAGTTACGGTTAATCCACCACCAACAGTTTCGGCAACTGCTTCACTATCAACAATTTGCCCTGGGTCGTCGAGTATATTGACTGCAAGCGGCGCAACAACCTATACTTGGATGCCCGGAAATATGAGCGGTGCATCAGTTACGGTTACCCCTGAAACAACAACAACTTATACTGTTACAGGAACTACCGGAAGCTGCACTACCACTAATACAGTAACCGTTACGGTTAACTCATTAGCTGGCCCAACCGGAATAACAGGTACAACAACTATATGTAACGGTAATAGCACTACACTGGCGGTTTTCGGTGGTAGCTTAGGTTCTGATACCACTATACAATGGTTCAGCGGTTCGTGCGGAGGAACAATCGCAGGTACTGGTAATAGCATTACGGTGTCACCTACTGTTACTACTACTTATTTTGCAAGATATTCTGGTTACTGCCATACTAACAGCTGTGCAGCTGTCACCGTAACGGTAAACCCATTACCTACTCCGAGCATTAGTGGGAACTTATCGCTCTGCTCGGAAGGTTCCACAATTTTGGACGCAGTCGTACCGACTCAGAACGGCTTCGCAGGTTCTTTTGATCCTGCTGCTTGGTCAACTAATCACAGTGACGGCGATTTTGGTTCGGTAAATGTTGAAGAAGCACCTGCATCCATCACTTTAACTTCAAGCAATGGAGGATCGGGCAATACGAATGTAAGTTATTGCAATACTATCAATGCTACAGGAATTATTACTTTCGATTGGAGTTATAGTACCATTGACGGCGCTACATATGATTATCCAAGGTATAGTATTGATGGAGGCGCTTCTGGTTTGTTTCCGGGCTATGATACTGGAGGGTCTAGTACACAAAGCGGAACTGCATCTATTCCTGTAGCGGCTGGTCAGCACTTTTGTCTAATAATGGAATCGTCCGATAATACTTCTGGTGCCGCCACAGCAACTGTTTCAAACATTGCTTTTACCTCTCCGTATTCATCTTATCTATGGTCAACTGGCGAAACAACGTCTTCTATTGAAGTTTCAACTCCAGGAGATTATACGGTAACGGTCACCAATGTCAATGGTTGTTCGTCTACTTCTGCACTATCGACGGTAACAGCAAGTACAACCACATGGTACGCTGATACAGACAGTGATGGCTTTGGAGATATAGCTAATATACAAACAGCTTGTACGCAGCCAGTAGGTTATGTAGCGAACAGCACTGATTGTAATCCTAATGACGGAACGAAATGGCAATTTGCTACGTTCTATGTCGATGCTGACGCTGATGGCTATAATAACGGAACGGCTTCTGTTTGTTCAGGAGTTGGAGTGCCAACAGGTTATTCAAGCACTAATGCTGGTGCTGATTGTAATGATAACGCCTCTTGGTGGACTAATAATTGTGATGAATTTGGTGGTGGTTCCGTAGTAAATTTGACGCTGTTTATTGAAGGTTACTACCTAGGTGGTAATACCATGAACTCCGTTCGATTGAACCAAGATTCTGTTTCTCCATCAGATGAAGTTGAAGGGATCTCTGTTTCATTGCATGATGCTACTACGTATGCCTTAGTTGATTTTGCATTTGGAATGTTGAAAACAGACGGAACTTTATCGGTAACATTCGGCTTTGCTCCAGCAGGGTCTTATTACATCGCTGTTAGAGGCGTCAACTTACTTCAAACTTGGAGTGCAGAACCACAAGCGATTGGTAGTTCACCATTGAGTTATGATTTCTCAAGTGCTGCTACCCAAGCTTATGGAAGCAATATGAGAGAGATGGAGACAGGAGTTTGGGCATTTTATTCTGGCGATGTTAATCAAGATGAAACGGTTGATAGTTCCGATTCTGATAGTTTATTCTCGGATATTGAAAATTCAAATTTTGGAGTATTGGCAACGGATTTGAATGGAGACGGTACGGTTGATAGTTCAGACACTGATGTGTTTTTTATCAACGTTGAAAATTCGATTTATTCGAACCACCCGTAAAGATGATTTATTGGTTTTAAAAATAATTTAAACGATGTGCCTTTGAGCTTTGCACTTAGCGTGATTCTCGGTGATTAGCATTATAAAAAACAGGAAGGCTTTTAGTTTAGTGTTTAGTTAATAATTAAACCGCTTTGGAAACGAGGCGGTTTTTTTGTTGGATTTGTGTTGTAATGTTTGCTCAAAGGGAGACTTTGCCTTTACTTTGAATTCGATAGAAAATGATTAAATTTATTCAAAGGAAAGCAGAGGTGAACTATAGACTTTGCTATGGTAGTCGCATGTTCTAGTCGCCTGCTATCTGGTTTGTCAAGGACTATAAATTCGCGCCAGCGGTAGAAAATTAAAAAGGAATTACACCCCATAATTTTTTGAATTAATTGTTCAAAATAAAAGATTAATAACAATAATAGTATATTTGTTTTTTAAGACATCATCCAGACTTGCGCATAAGAATCAAATATTTCTTCATCAGTAATTCATTTATTCGCTCTGGGATAAATAGAAGTTCCCTTGTTGCTGCAATGGTTTTACTTTTTATGAGCACTCCTTCAAACGCTCAAACAGTAGCCATAACAAAAACAGATAAATATATTATCACGAAGCATTCTTTGGCTGTAGAGGACGGCTTGGCTGCCAGACAAGTTACATCAGCCATTGAAGATAAAGACGGATTTATGTGGTTCGGCACCACTAATGGTCTCTCACGATATGATGGCAACTCCTTTAAAACATTTAACAAACAGAATTTTGGACTTTTAGAGAATGAGATAGCCTCTCTTTCGATAGATGAAAAGAACCATTTGATTATTGCATTTCACAACAAAAGTATCAATACCATAAAAAAGGGTATCATACAAGTTATCGATTTAAACAACTATACGCTACAAACCTTAGAAAGTACTTATCCTAAATTACCCTTTACAACGAAAGACGTTGTATGGATGGCTAATGATGTCAACAAAAATATGTTTTTTGTAACCGCAATGCCTTTTCAACTTTGGAAGTATACTGTTGCAAAAGGGTTTAAGCTTGTGGGAGCATTACCAGCATGGAATGTTGATAAAAAAGTAGAAGAATCAGAAATTATCGATATCACTATTTCTTCAATGATTCAAAACGGGAGTATCCTTTTGAAAAAATTAGGGAACCCCAGTTATTTAATTACAGAGGGTACCATTATTCCTTTTTCTAACAAACCGGAAGAACGTGTATTTTCTATCACGAAAAATAAATCATTTTTGATCTATAACACTACCACTAATGCTGTATCAGAAAGTAATTTTCCGGATGCTGAAAATAGTTTTATAAAGCAAAACCGGGAAACATATTTGCATTTATACCCTGTAGCTGAATATGCATGGTGGTTTTCTCCATCACATTCAGATGATGCTAATTTAGTTAGCAATGTAAAAAATGGAATTTATCTAATAGATGATAAAAATTATTTTTTGATTGCCAAACCAGAAGAATTAGGCAATTATACGGATTTTAATATTAAATCTACATTTAAAGATAGTAGAGGAAATCGTTGGTTATGCACCAATTCAGGCGTCATTCAAATTAGTATAAAACCCAACTATTTCAGAAGTTATTTTTCGAAAGAGCAAATATCAAAGCCCACATTTTATCAAGTTAGAGGAATATATGTAGACCCTAGTTTTGATCCCAATGCTACTAAATCAACCAGCACTTTATATGCCAATGTGTGGCAATATTTATGTATTTCCAAAGCTACGCCTCATGGAGAGAAAGTGTCTTATGCCACAAATAATTCTGCCTTTAATGCTTTATTGAAGCATAAGAATAAATTTTATATTGGTGGCGTAGATAAAATTTTTGAATATGACCCTGCTAAAAACAAATCCATAGAATTTGGTGCTGTTGGAGAAAATTTTGGTTTCAATTATATGTGGTCGCTATCCGCAGTATCCGACAGCATGCTGTTGGCAGGATATGTTGGTGGTTTGAGTCAATTTGATATTCTTACGAAAAAAAGCAACCCCCTTCAGTATGCATCTTCCTCAATTCCAAAAGCGAAAAACGTCTATCGATTTGTCAAAACCAAGGGAAAAGGACTGGTCGCTGTGGCTGAGAATGGGCTTTTTTTAATCGATAAAAACAATACTATAGTCGATTATTATGGAAGTTTGACTAACGATGCTTCACATCATCTGCCTATCACCACTATTTTTGATATGCACGAGGATGCCCATGGAATCTGTTGGATTGCTAGTAGTGGAGAAGGGCTTTTCCGTTGGGACTGGCGACACTCCAAAACCGATAAAAAGATTAGTGTAAAACAATTTACGGCAGCACAAGGACTTCCCGCCATGATCTTGTATCGCATAGAGGAAGATTCAGATAAAAATCTATGGATTGCTACTTATAATGGTTTATTGCGTTTCAATACCGTAACATATACTACTTCTGTTTACACGACTAATGATGGACTAAACAATAATGAATTCAATAGAACCTCTTCTTTTAAGGCTGCTGATGGCACGATGTATTTTGGAGGGTTAGATGGTGTGAATGCTTTTAATCCCAAACAAGTAATGGCATTTGAATCCAAAAAGGAACCTTCCTTTGCCTTAACCGCATTAACCAAGTATTCCGGAAAAGAAAAAAAGCTAATCGATGTTTTGATTGCTTTGAAGCAAGATAAAAAAACAGTAATGCAATCGGATGATACCCTTTTGATTTTAGCGTTTCAACTATTGGATTTTCAACAACGCAAACACTTGTATGCCTACAAAATAGAAGGCATTGATGCAGACTGGAATACTATAGAGGAAAACACAATTCGTTTGAGTGGTTTGCCCTATGGCGAATTTAAAATGCATATTAAAGCACAATTGGTGAACGGGCAATGGAACAGCAATCCTATTGTTTTTCCTATCGTCGTGTTGAAACCTTTTTATTTACAACTTTGGTTTTTGATTGTTGTAGGTTTGCTCGTAGTAGGGGGAATTGTTTTTTACTTCCGTTTCCGAACCTATAAACTCCTTAAAGAGAATCGCAAATTAGAATTGAAAGTAGACAGCCGAACTGTTGCGCTGAGATCAGCATTAAAAGATAAAGAACTCTTGCTTACCGAAGTACACCACCGTGTCAAAAATAATTTGCAAGTCATTAGCGGATTGTTTGAATTGCAAAAATCACAATTAACCGATAAAAATGCTGTAGCCGCCATAGCAGAAGGTCAAAGTAGGTTAAGTAGCATTGCGTTAATCCATCAAAATTTATATCAAAACGAAAATTTGGGCAACATCGAATTTAGCTCTTTTGCTAGAGATTTATCTAGTAAAGTGGCGGGGCTCTTTGAAAACCAAAACAATAGCGTGGCCTTTTCAATTGAAAATAAGGAAATATTTATTAATATTGACACAGCCGTGCCCTTAGGGTTAATACTCAACGAATTAATCACCAATTCGTATAAGTTTTTTACAAAAGGAAACCAAGCTAAAAAAATAGAAATTGATATCATTGATTTAAAAAGAGGCGCCTACAAACTGATATACAAAGACAATGGCCCCGGTCTAAAAAAAGGAATTGATTTTGAAACAGCAACCTCTTTAGGACTGGATTTAATAAAAGGATTATCAAATCAAATCAATGGAAATGCAACCTATAAATTTGAGAATGGGAGTGTGTTTACCATTTTGTTTAAAGATTTTAAAGCACGAAATGAATAATAAAATCGAATGGATAAAATTAAAATAGCCATTGTAGAAGACGAAATCATTATTGCAAAAACAATAGTTTTAGCCCTAGAAACTATAGGATATGAAGTAGTAGGAACTGTTGGTAAATATAAAGAGGCTATGGATATGATCGCAAAAAGTACTCCTGATTTAGTATTGCTTGATATTAATTTGGGCACTAAAAAAGACGGTATTGATTTGGCGTTAGAAATAAAAGATAGTTTTAATACACCTGTTATTTTTCTAACCGCCAATAGCGATTCAGCTACTATTAATAGAGCCAAAGAAATTAAGCCTCTTGCTTTTTTAGTAAAACCGTTTTCGAAACACGATTTGTTTTCAGCTATAGAAATTGGGTGGAATAATTTTAATACTAATGTAAATTCAGATTTAAACCCATCTGAATATATTGTTTTAAAAGTAGGTACTACCTATGAAAAAGTAATGTTAGATGATATTATATATTTAAAAAATGACCATCACTATTTTGATATTTATTTTACTTGCGGAAAAAAGATAGTGGTGCGCTATAGCTCGAGCAAAATTATTGCTTTACTCCCTGCAGAACAATTTTTAAAAATAAACAGATTCTATATCGTCAATGTGAAGCAGGTTACTAAAATTAACAGAAAAAATTTGTTAATATCCCAGCTAACAATTCCTATTTCCAAAGAGGTTAGAGAAACACTTCTTCAAAAAATATAATCCTCTTTCATACTAGTAGATTTGAAATACTATCGATGCATTTCATCGGCTTTTTTTGCAGGTTGTGATGCGTTCGGGACATGAAACGACCTGTTCGTGACTTTTCAATCAGGTGTATAAATAAATTTCATTATTTGCGCCTTATTTTAAATATCAATACACAAGAGTTGTTTGAGTAACACTTAAATTTCATGAAGAAAATCACTTATCTACTACTTGCATTGTTTTTACATAGTGCAATTACTTATTCGCAGACTGTTTACACCTTAGACAACAGTGCCTTAACAGCAGATGTATCTGCGGCTAATGTGTTTATCCAATCGGCTAATTACCCTAATTATTATAATTTTAATACTAACGGTAGTGTCACTGTAACCACAGCAAGCTGCTCGCAGATCCGCTTTCAGGTCAATGCTTTTACTACAGAGGCTAATTATGATTTTTTATATGTTTATTTAAATGATAATACAACACCCTATTTAAGTAATTGGAGACCTGCAGCAGGAACGGTATATACTTTTCCGGCGAATAAGGTCAAAGTGACGTTTTCTTCTGATGATTCAGTTCTTTTCAGCGGCTTTCAATTTTTGGTTAGTAGTGTAGCTGCCAATTTGCCGGGTAATTTTGGTAATGCGCTGCGATTTGATTGGGCTAATGATTATGTAAACGGTCCGAATGACGTTGTGCCTGTTACTGGGGATTATACTGTTTCTGTGTGGGCCAAACAATTTACCAATCACCCGGGATTTTTTAGTCAGATTTTCGCTCAGGGGCGAAATCTGTATTTGGGTCCAGGAGCAGATGGAAAAATAAGATTAGGCGATTCTTGGGGTGCTACCGGAGTCAATTTTCCTACCGATGCGGCTTGGCACCATTATACCGTTGTTCGAACAAGCAGCAATACGTTTCTGTATCTTGATGGTACTTTAGTGGCCACAAAAGGAAGCGCTATTCCATCGCCGGGCGTTAATGGTACAGACCCTCATAATTTAATCATAGGTGCTCAATTTAATGGAGGAGAAGTTTTTGATGGCGCTGTCGATGAATTCTGTGTCTTTAATTATGCCAAAACACAAGATCAAATTCGCAGTTCGATGAATAGCGAACTTGCCGGAACAGAAACAGGTGTAGTAGCCTATTATGATTTTAATCAAGGTACCGCAAGCGGCGCCAATACAGCCGTAACGACATTGTTTGACAAAAGCTATAGTCATTTCGACGGTACTTTAACCAATATGGCGCTCACTGGAGCAACTTCTAACTGGATTGCCGGGAACAGTTTTTCTGTAGCTTCTATTACAGGCACCAGTACTATTTGTGGAACGGGTACCACTCAAATGAGTAATGCTACCCTAGGTGGTGTATGGTCATTTCCTAGTGGTAATTATGCTTCTGCGACTGTGAGCAATACAGGTTTGGTTACCGGTGTTGCTTCAGGATCTTCCACGCTAAGCTATACCTTAACCTCTGGAGCTGGTTGTTCACGTGTAGTGACTACGCCAATTACAGTTACTGTAAACACTGCAGGAGAAATGGCACCTTTGGATGAAGTTCCAACCAACGCCAAATTAGCGGTGGGTATGCGAAGATTGAAGACGTCCTATACAGGAGCTGCCTTGCGTTTGAGAAGATCTACAGATAATCAGGAGCAGGATTTTGGTTTTGTAGGCAATAATTTAGATGTAACTGCTATTTCAACTTGGTTGAATGGCGCTAGTGGTTATTGTACCAAGCTCTATGATCAATCTGGTAATGGTGGCGATGTTACGCAGCCTACTGCTGCTGCGCAGCCTTTACTGGTTTTATCAGGTATCAACAATAAACCCATACTTCGTTTTACGACTTCGCAATACATGTTCAATTCGGTCAATTATGCGGGCGCTTATTCGGCTATTTATGGCTCGAGGGTCATCGGCACGTCTCAAAGAGTGCTATCGGCCCGAAGCAACAACTGGTTGTTGGGTTATTGGGGAGGCGGCATGGATATGGCTTTTTTTGAAGGTTGGGTCAGTTCAAGTAATCAAAGTGCCACACCAACGGTGGCTAATCAGTATAATATTTATGCGGTCACAGGAACAGGAAGTTTATCAACGGTGTATAAAAATGGTGTTCAGATCTTCTCCAATAATGCAGGAGTAGCTGCTCCGAATGGAATTCAATTGAATGGCTATAATGCTATTAGTGGCGCTGCAAATGAAACTTCCAATTGTGAATTTACAGATGTATTGCTTTATAATGCCGCTTTATCCGGTACTGCTATCACGCAGCTTACTACTAGGATTAACGCGTATTATACAGCTGCTGCGGTATGTATGAATACTGCATTAACACCTATCAAACAAACCACAGTAGGTGCTACTGGCATCGGAGCGGCTACAGGACTTCCGGCAGGCGTAACAGCTGCTTGGGCTGCTAATACCATTACGATTAGTGGGACACCAAGCGCAGCAGGCACCTTCAATTACAGCATACCGTTGACGGGAGGTTGTGGAACGGTAAATGCAACAGGAACGATTACGGTAAATCCTATTGCTACCGGATCAGCCACAGCACAAACAAGATGTAGCGGCGTAGCCACATCAATTGCCTTAAATTCTGCCACAAGCGGAGCAACGTTTACCTGGAGTGCTGCCTTACAATCAGGTAGCGTAACAGGATTTTCAAATCAAACTACAGGTGTAGCCGGACCAATTGCACAAACATTAACCAATACAACATCTACAGTTGGTGTTGTTCGCTATACAGTAACTCCTACAGCAAATGGTTGCATCGGCTCTGCTTTTACAGTGGATGTAACCGTAAACCCAGCAGCGGTAGTGAACTTAGAAACAGCACCAAGCACAGCAGTTTGTGTTGGTAACAACATTACAATTTCAGCCAAAGGAGGGGCAGTAAATGCGCTTAGTTTTGATGGAAATGCAGGAAGTGTTAATATTGGTTCATTAAATATAAATCCTGCAGTTTATCCAACCTTAACTGCTTCGGCTTGGGTTTATAGAACCACAAGTTCTAATGTAGTAATAATTACAAACGATGATGGGGGATATGATCGAGGAATTCTCGCAGCATCAGACGGAAACTATCATATTTTAGCTGGAAGGGATATAAATACAGGAATTCCTGCGGTAATCAATACATGGGAGTTTGTTTCTGTTACATGGTCACCTTCTGGAATTACTTTTTATAAAAATGGAGTAAGTGTTTTTACTACTACTGCTGAAACTGGAAGCTCTTCAAATATTGGAACTATGATTGGGAATAATTATTATAACAATGCGAGATTTATTGGAACTATCGATCAAGTTTCAGTATTTAGTTCAGCAAGAACTGCAATACAATTACAGAATGAAATGAATAATGGACTAACTGGATCTGAAACTAGCCTACAAGCGTTTTATCGTTTTAATGAAGGAACGGGGACAACAGCAGCTGATGCTTCGCCAAATGCCAGAACCGGAGCATTAACTACTTATGGCATATCATGGACAACATCATCAGCGCCAACGGGATTTGCAAGTTATGTATGGACACCGGGAAATCAGACAACTAATGATATTTCGGTAAGTCCAACGACTTCAACAATCTATAGTGTACAGGTTACCAATTCCTTTTCATGTAGTGCAACTTCAAGCGCAGTTAATGTAACGGTATATACCCCTCCTACATTTACCAGCTTTGGTAGTAGTTCTACTGCTATGAATAGTAGTTTAGTAATCACTGGATCCAACCTTACGGGAACTACTTCCGTTAAGTTTGGAGAAATTCCTGCCAAATTTACAGTAAACAGTAATACTCAAATAACAGCCACAGTGCCAAGAGTGGCTAATACCGGAAAAGTTAGCGTATCTAACTTAGGTGGTTGCTATGCACTTTCCTCTTCTATTCCTGTGAGCAGGCAGTCGTCGTCAAATGTAGTTACTTCCGTTGCTGCATCCTTCAATTCAATTAATGACGGTGGTCTAAGTGCACCTACCTTTACTGACCTTGATAGTGATGGATTGTTGGATATGCTTGTAGGAAAAGGTGATGGAACTCTTAGCCACTATGAGCAAACTACTGCCAATATTACAAACTTTACTTTTAGAACTGCAGCCTTCAATTTAATTAATAATATGGGTTCTCGTATTGCACCTACCTTTACTGACCTTGATGGTGATGGGTTGCTGGATATGATTATTGGTAGAAATGATGGAGGGCTGAGCCATTACGAGCAAAATTTGGCCAATAGCACTAGCTTTACTTTAGTTCCTACTACCTTCAATGGAATTAATGTCTCGGGGGGAATCAGTAAACCTACATTTACAGACTTGGACGGAGATGGTTTGCTGGATATGCTTGTAGGTTGTCAAAGTGGTTTCCTTTACCATTATGAGCAAAATGCTGCCCCCAGCGTCAGCTTTACGTTGGTTAGTGCTGGCTTTAACGGCGTAAATGTCGGTTCTTGTAGTGCACCTACATTTACTGACCTTGATGGTGATGGTTTGCTGGATATGTTTGTAGGTAAAAACGATGGAACCATAAGACATTATGAGCAAATTACCGCCAATAGCATCAGCTTTACTTTGACTACTCCAAGTTTCAATGGAATTGATGTAGGTGATTTCAGTGCACCTACATTTACTGACATTGACGGAGATGGTTTGCTAGATATGATTGTAGGTAAAAACGATGGAACTATGTATCATTACGAGCAAAATCAATCGCCTATTATTTCAACCTTAAGTGCTAACTCTGCATGCCAAGGTGCTTCTGTTTCAATTACAGGATCGTTCTTAACTGGGGCTACTTCAGTTACCATAAATGGTACTAGCGTAGGCACTTTAAGCAGTGTTACAGCCACTAATATCACCTTTACAGTACCTGCCAATGCCACTTCAGGCTATGTAGTGGT
>CALPOS020000033.1 GCA_943325255.2 Sphingobacterium thalpophilum | reverse complement strand
TTTTCAGATTCATAGAAGTTGTGATACTTTAAATCTGCTGTTAAAAAAGCATCGGCACCAGCAAGAATTGCATTTTTGATGGCAAAACTTCCCGAGCCACCGAGCACCGCTACTTTTTGAATTTTTTTATGGGTCAATTCGGAATGTCGAATCGAAGGAGTTTGCATTTTGTCTTTGACCATCAACAAGAATTCTGCTTCAGATAAAGGCTTTTCTAACATTCCAATGGCGCCTAAACCGATGTTTTGATGTTGATTTTGAAGTTCATAGATTTCATACGCGACTTCCTCATACGCATGACTGTGAAACAAGGCTTTTAAAATTTTTGATTCTAGTTGTTTCTCGAAAGTGACTTCAATTTTGATTTCGTCATTTTCTACAAATTCGAATCGCGCGCCAATTTCCGGATTGCTATTTTCGTTGCCCATATAGGTTCCGATTCCTTTTGAATTGAAACTGCAATTTTCGTAGTTTCCGATGGTTCCTGCGCCGGCATCAAACAAAGCGTTGCGCACTTGTTCTGCATTTTCTGGAATCGTATACGTCACTAATTTTCTAATGAAATTTGCTTTTGGAATTAGCACCTTGATATTTTGTAAACCAATCGCCTTTGCAAAAATGTGGTTGACGCCTTTCGACTGGTTGTCTAAAGCGGTATGCACGGCGTATATGGCAATGTCATTTTTGATGGCTGTAATGACTGCTCTTTCGACATAATTTGCTCCCGTAATTTTTTTTAAGCCAGAAAACAAAATAGGATGAAAACAGACGATTAGGTTGCATTTTTTTGAAATGGCTTCAGAAATGACATTTTCCAACGCATCATGACAAACCAAAATTCCAGTGGCGTCATTCTCTTTATTTCCGGACAATAGGCCTACATTGTCAAAATCTTCAGCGTAAGCTAAAGGCGCCATTTCTTCGAGTATAATAAGTATATCTTTAATTTTCATTGGTTTGTTTTTAACCGCAGATTCGCAGATGAACTATAAAAAAATCTGCGAATCTGCGGTAATTATTTTTAGGTTGACCAAGCATGTAAGTACTCTTTAATCGTCCAGATATCATTCACTTTTTCAAACAAAAGATAACTGCTGCTGTTATGCTCGATGCTTCGGTAAAAAGCTACTTTTACTAAGGCAAACGTATTTTTTGAAAAATAAATCGGCTTACTGATAATCATCAATCGTTGGTTGTTTTCGCCATATTTTTCGGAAACTGATTTGTATTCTTCGAAAGACAGACAATTATTGACTTTCTTTTTGAGGTACTGATTTTGGTTGTTGAATAACAAATCGTACGCTGCAGACCAGTCTTCATCGATATTGCTGATGATTTGTTTTTTAATTTCGTCTGCATTTTTTTTGAGGAAATCGTTTTTAGAAATTACTTCCAGCACTTCTTCGTTGTTGGGCGCCTTTTTACAATAGAAACTCAATAGTTGTAATCTACCTTTAGCTATTACTTTTTCGTTGGCGTAGTACTTCGTAAAAACAGATTTTAGAATAGCAGCATTGTCACTCTCTTGAGCGAAAACTGCTGTTGACAATAGTAAAAAAAAGAAAATAAATTTCTTCACATTAAGATTCATGGCGCGGTGCTTTTGATAATTATTTTCTTTCAAAGATAAAAAAACGCTACTTTCGTACTATGATTTTCTTGAGAAAAATACTTTTCCCAATAGCCATTTTATACGGTTGGATAATTCAGTTACGAAATTTTCTTTATGACAAAGGAATACTAAAATCGTATTCGTTCGACATTCCTATCATTGCAGTTGGCAATTTGAGTGTTGGCGGAACAGGAAAAACGCCACAGATTGAATATCTCATTCGATTGCTTTCAAAAAATTCTAAAGTTGCAACATTAAGTCGCGGTTACAAACGCAAATCGAATGGTTTTATCTTAGCCAATGAACATGCCACTGCCGAGACTCTGGGAGATGAACCGTTTCAAATACACCAAAAATTTCCTGATGTTCAAGTTGCCGTTGATGCTGACCGAAAAAATGGCATTGAACAATTGCTTTCTCAAAATACAAAGCCCGAAGTAATTTTATTGGATGATGCTTTTCAGCACCGCAGGGTCAAAGCCGGTTTTTATATCTTGTTGACTGCTTACGGCGATTTGTTTACCGATGATTGGATGTTGCCAACGGGAAACCTGAGAGAAAGTCGAAGTGGTGCCGCAAGAGCCGATATGATAATTGTTACTAAATGTCCGAACAATTTGTCTGAACTTGCTCAAAAAGAAATTAGAAGTAAGATGGAGCGATACCTTTTGCGTCGGAATGAAAGTAATGCTGCGGTGTTTTTTGCGGCTGTTGCGTATGATGAATCGATTTATTCGGTGGATGGGATTAAGAAAGTTAGTGAAATTAAAAACACTCCAAAATTACTTTTGGCGGGCATTGCAAAACCAAAACCATTTTTCGCATATTTGCAAAACGAAGGCGACGAAATTATGGAGTTTTCAGATCATCATCATTTTAGTGCAAGCGATATTGATGTTATAAGAAGACGGGCTGAAAATAGGCTCGTCATTACAACTGAAAAAGATTTTGTTCGATTAAAGGAACACTTGCCTTCAAGTCAATTATTTTATTTACCAATCAAAACAACGATGGTTGCTCATGGCAATCAACTAGACCAAATCATCATAAATTATGTGGGAACAAGTACAAGAAACCGTTAGTTATATTCAATCGGCAACCCATTTCACGCCAGAATACGGCGTTATTTTAGGATCTGGTTTGGGCAGTTTTACCGATGATATTCAAGTTGAATTTACCTTGCCATACACTGCAATCCCGAACTTCCCCGTTTCAACCGTTGAAGGACATAAAGGCGCTTTGGTTTTTGGAACAATCGGAACCAAAAAAGTCGTTGCGATGCAAGGCAGATTTCACTTTTATGAAGGATACGATATGAAGCAAGTGACTTTCCCTGTGCGTGTTATGAAGTATCTTGGCGTTCAAAAACTGATTGTCTCTAATGCCTCGGGCGGGGTTAATGACGCGTATCAAGTTGGTTCTATTGTGTTGATTAAGGATCACATCAATATGATGCCGGAACATCCTTTACACGGAAAAAATGACAGTCGTTTTGGTCCCCGTTTTTTGAATATGAGCGAGCCTTATAGTCGACAGATGATTTTCAAAGCCAAGGAATTGGCAGTGGAGTTGGGCATTACCGTTCATGATGGCATTTACCTTGGTTTGCAAGGTCCGACCTTTGAAACCATTTCAGAATATCGCATGGTTAAGATATTAGGTGCAGATATGGTTGGGATGTCGACGGTTCCTGAAGTGATTGTGGCGCGTCACATGGATATGGAAACCTTTGGTATCTCAGTTATAACCGATATGGGGAATGAGGACAATATTGAAACGGTAAGTCATGCCGAAGTCTTAGAAGCTGCAAGAAAATCCGAACCGCATGTTCGCACTTTAATCAAAGAATTAATTCAACGTTACTAAGCTTCTTCTGCTAAATTATTGGCAATGATTCGATAGAAATCGGCGGGATCAAAAGGTTTGGTAATCACGTCATTCATGCCGTAAGACAACAACATTTCTCTGTTTTCATTCAAAGAAATGGCAGTCAGTGCAATAATTTTAATCTTTTTGTCAAACGTTCGTATGGTTTGAGTGGCAATCGTTCCGTTGATTCCTGGTAAATGAACATCCATTAATACAAAGTCATAGTGATTGTTTTTGACCGCTTCGATAGCGTCTTCGCCATTATCAATGACATCAGCGCAAATCATCCCTTTATTTTCGACCATTCTTTTGGTAATCATTTGATTGATTTTGTTGTCCTCAATCAGAAGGACCACCTTGCCATATAGAATCGAGTCGTTTTGTTCGCTGATTTTTTCTTCTTTCACCAGTTCGTTTTCACCGATTTTGAAGCTTAAATCAAAAGAAAAAGAAGATCCTTTTCCGACTTTACTTTCTAGTTTAATTCTACCGCCCAGGATATCCACTAGCTTTTTAACGATGGTCAAGCCCAATCCGGTACCGCCATATTTTCGATTTATTTCGATGGAGCCTTGAGAAAAACTCTCAAAAACGGTTTCTATTTTTTCTTCTGGAATTCCGATACCAGTATCTACAATTTTGAAATGAATCGACGTAAATTCTTCATTGATTTCATTGACAGCAAGGATGACTTTTACCTCTCCATTCTTAGTGAATTTTAGCGCATTATTAATCAAATTCAGGAATATCTGAGAAAGTTTTGTCGGATCTCCAATTAAGAAATCTGGAATGGTCGAATCGATTTCGATAGTAAAAGTATTGTTATTGATAGAAGCCAATTCTTTGAGTGAATTTTGAATATTCGCAAGCAATAATTTCAAATTGAAATTCAAATTTTCAGTTTCGATCGCATTCGATTCAATTCTATTTATTTCGAGAATTTCATTAATAAAAGTCAGCAAATAATTACCCGAAAACTTGAGTGAAGTCAAATAATTCATTTGACTTGGCTTGGGGTTTTCTTCCAATAACAAATGGGTAATACCATTGATTGCGTTCAGAGGCGTTCTCAGCTCATGGCTCACCGTTGATAAAAACTCAGCGCGCGCTTTTGAAGCTTTTTCTGCTTTTTCTTTAGCGATTTGCAGCTCGTTGTTTTTTTCTTTCAACAACATATTCGATTGGTTTCGAATAATATTGTTTTTGTAAAGTGATAAACTCAGTAGTGACAGAATTGTAATCAGTGCAATTGCTAGTATGCTGATGAGTTTGGCTACTTTATTAGCTTTTTGTTGTTCTTTGTTTTCTTTGTCAAGCTGTTCAATCGTTTTTAATCTTTCACTGTCTTTAAATGCGGCGTAGTCTTCCGTTCCTAACTTTTTAATATTCAGTGATGCGATACTATCCTTCAGGATCAGATAACCTTTCAAGTATTGATGAGCTTTATTAATATTTAAAAGTTTCTCATAGGTTTTGCTCAGTTCTAAGAGGATCTCTGACTTTTGTTCGAAATTTTTGTCTTTTGTATTGAGCGCCAAAGCACGAGTGAGGTAATTTAACGCTAAATTACTGCGATCATTGGCGAGTTCAATACTCCCGATTTGATACAGTGCTTCGGCTTTTGTTTTAGTGAAGTCATTACCATCTGGTTTTGCGATGATTTGATTAAAAATAGGAATTGCCTTTAGGTACTGTCCTTTCGCTTTGTATACGATTCCTTTTTGCAAATTGAGCAACTCAATGGCATCTGGAATTTTAATCGTTTGAAAAATCGTTTTGGCTTTATCAAAATTATTTTCTGCGACCAAATAGTTTTCTTTCTCCATAAAACAAAGCCCTAATTGGTAATAACAATAGGCTTGTTGACTTGAAGGTTTTAAGGTGTTGTATAAGGAGACGCTTTTGTAGTACGATTCAATCGCATCATCAAATTTTTTGAGTTCAAAATAAATACCACCAATCAGTTCGTTTGCATTGGCTTCTGACTTTACATCTTTTACTTCATGCGCATAGTCGATGGCTTTTTGCGCAAAGTTGAGGGAGAATTTATAATTATTGGTCTTAATATTAAAGTTAGAAAGCTCGATATAATAAGCGATGCTATCCACTTTGGCAGCATTTTTTTCTTTCTTTTGTGCAAAAGCAAAAGAACTTAGAAAAATTAGTAAGAGTAATAGATGCCTCATAAATAGCGCTTTATTGGTCTCAAAAATAGTTAAAACTATCCACTGTAGTACATTTGCACTTTCAGCTTGTAAAAACTTTAACCGCAGATTCGCAGATTTTATAATTTTAATAATCTGTGAATTAGTGGTAAAAATTGTAAACCTTTAAACTAACAGACTTACGGTCTGCAAAACAATCCTTTGAACTTTCGGTCCAGAATGGTTTTTTTTCAAGGGCCTAAATATAGCAATTTTATTTTGCGGTCGTGTAAAGAATCAAGTCAATTATTCTGGAAGAGTAGCCAATTTCATTGTCATACCAACCCACTACTTTGACCATTTTGTCGATGACGGAGGTTAATTGTGCATCGAACAAACAGGAATTTCTATTTCCTATGATGTCTACCGAAACAATCGGATCTTCGGTATAAGCCAAAATGCCTTTCAATTCGTTTTCAGCTGCTTTTTTAAAGGCGGTATTAATTTCTTCAATACTGACTTGTCTTTTTACGTAACAAGTAATATCCGTCAAAGAGCCGTCTGGTACAGGAACGCGGATGCCACTACCTCCAATTTTCCCTTCAAACTCCGGAAAAATTTTGGTCAATGCTTTGGCAGCTCCGGTTGTTGTAGGAACAATAGATTGACTGGCGCCGCGCGCGCGACGTAAGTCTTTATGGGGTTGGTCGTGTAAACTTTGGTCAGTGGTGTAGGAGTGAACAGTCGTAATATACGCTTGCTCAATGCCACACAATTCGCTAATGATTTTAATCATTGGTGCTGCATTGTTGGTGGTGCAACTCGCATTCGAAATTATTTTTTCAGTGCCGTCGAGTATCGATTCATTGACGCCTAAAACCACGGTTTTGATGCCATCTACTTCTGAAGGCGCCGATAAAATTACCTTTTTTGCACCTGCAATAATATGCGCATTGATTTCTTCAAAGGTTTTGTATTTGCCAGATGATTCTATGACGATGTCAATGGCTAGTGGATTCCAATTGAGATTGGAAATGTGCTTTTCGTGAAAAAACAAATACGGTTTTCCATCGACAATTATCGACTTTTCGTCAAACCAACAATCATAAGGTAAAACACCGTGAATGCTGTCGTATTTGATCAAATGCGCCATCGTTTTGTTATCGGCAATGTCATTAATTGCCACCACTTCTATCGATGGGTGATTGAGCAGCAAGCGAAAGAGACTTCTGCCGATTCTTCCGAAACCGTTGATGGCAATTCGTGTTTTCATTTGAGTAACTGAACAGCTGAGTTAGTAAGTTTAAATCTTATGGACAAAAATCTAACAATCTAAAAATCGATTTACAAAATATGTTTCGCCGCTTTGTATGATGAACGCACTAATGCGCCGCTTTCCACATGACGGAAGCCCATTTCTAAACCAATTTTTTGGTATTTTTCAAATTGCTCTGGACGGATAAATTCTTTTACAGGTAAATGCTTCTTACTCGGCTGAAGGTATTGCCCAATGGTGACCACATCCACATTGGCAGTACGAAGATCGCGCATGGTGTGAATCACTTCTTCCTCCGTTTCCCCCAAGCCCAGCATGATTCCTGATTTGGTTCTGTTGATTCCTTTTTCTTTTAAGTAACGCAATACTTCCAAACTACGATCGTATTTGGCTTGAATGCGCACTTCACGCGTCAATCGTCTCACGGTTTCTACATTGTGCGAAACCACTTCTGGATTGGCTTCGACAATTCTATCCAAATGTCTTTCGTTGCCCTGAAAATCCGGAATTAAAGTTTCTAAAGTTGTTTCTGGATTCATGCGTCGAATCGCTTTTACGGTTTCGATCCAAATGATCGATCCACCGTCTTTCAAGTCATCGCGATCGACACTCGTAATAACCGCGTGTTTGATGTTCATGATCTTAATCGAACGCGCCACTTTTTCTGGTTCATCCCAATCCACCGTTTCTGGCCGACCTGTTTTTACGCCACAAAATCCACAAGAACGTGTGCAAATATTCCCTAAAATCATAAAGGTTGCTGTTCCTTCACCCCAACATTCACCCATATTCGGGCAACTTCCGGAGGTGCAAATGGTATTCAGTTGATATTTGTCAACCAAGCCTCTAAGTTCAGTATATTTTTCTCCAATAGGTAATTTTACTTTCAGCCATTTTGGTTTGGCTCCGCCCAATTCGCCTGCGGCTCGGGTGCCAACTGCTAAATTATTATCTATAACACTTTCCATAGCCACATTTTTTGAAGCACAAAGATAGGAAATAGGAATTAGGATTTCCGATTTTTGAAGTGGTGTTTTTTAGGAGCTTTTTCCTGCTGTTTGCTCTATCTTTTTTGTTTTTTGTCACCCTGAGCGCAGTCGAAGGGCTTTCTTAAAAAAACAAAAAAGGATGCCGCGGCCATCAGGGCTAGGGCAGTTGCTACAGGAAGAAAAACAGGTTGCGTAAAGTTATTTGTTCAAATTCATAACTTCTTTGACGAGCGAATCTTCTTCATCAGGTGTAAGTATGATTTTTTGGTTGTCGTTTGTAATAATCAAAACCGTATGACTTCTCTGCGATGCGTACCAAGTCATATCCCCAAATTCTTTATTCCAAAATTTTCCGAAGTAGCCAAATAATCCACCAACGCCGAAGGTTCGGACTGCCCATCTTAATTTGCTGCTTTCTACTGCAGTTGCGCTGGCAATTTGACTTCGATCAATGATGACATCTTTAAATGGTCTTTTGATGATGAGACTTTTTTCGTTGATTTCGTATGACTTTGGACTAAGGCCATAGCACAAGACGTAGATCAAAAACAAAAAAGCAGCGACATAAATTGGTACGTCACTTTTTTCGTCTTGTTCCAAATAAATAGATCCGACGCCAATGACAAGGAATAGGATAGTAATTCCAATTGTCAAGGAAAGAGTTAACTTATCTAAAGAAGCTTTGAATATCATGTTGTTTGGTTTTACGCGTTGCTATTATTCTACAAAATCCATTTCAATATTGTGAGTTTCTTTAATGGTGTAAATCGCATAAAAACCAATGCCAAAAACAACAAAACCCACGATGGCAGCAGAAACAATAACCGTATTGGTTTTCTTCAAAAAGTCAAATCCTAAAAGCATGACGGGCAACATGCCACGAACCATATTCGGAATCGTTGTAGCGGCAGTACTTCTGATGTTAGTTCCGAATTGTTCGGCGGCGACGGTCACGAACATCGCCCAAAAACCCGTTCCCAAGCCAATCCAAGCGCAATAGAAATAGTACATATTCTCTGATTTGGGTCCACTAAAAAGTAAAAGCACCACGCCGAGAAGCGTAAATCCCATCATCAAAAACATTGTTTTTTTTCTGGATGCCAAACGATGTGATATAAATCCACTCGAGAAATCGCCTATCGACGCAAAAAGATACGACCACAGAATCGCTTTTCCGGGAACCAAGGTTTTGATGCCCATTTCAGGTGCAAATTGGTTCGCCATCAAAACCAAAATACCAATGCAAAACCAAATCGGTAAGCCAATTGCAATACATTTTAAGTATTTTATCAAACGTGTTTTATTGCTGAAAAACGAAAAGAAATTTCCTTTTTTTACCGCCGCATTTTGTTTCACCGCATGAAAAATGCCGCTTTCTGCCACGCTAATTCGCAAGACTAGTAATGCCAAACCTAAACCGCCACCAATAAAGTAGGCCGTGGTCCAATTGCCCGCTAGTTCAACAGTAAGTTGCGCCACTACTGCGCCCAAAATTCCAAATCCTGCGACCAATGAGGTTCCAATCGCACGCAGTTCTTTTGGTAGCGTTTCTGAAACTAATGTAATTCCAGCGCCTAATTCACCTGCCAAACCCACGCCGGCAATAAATCGCAATACGGCATAAGTTAATACAGGATCCGCAAAATGCATTTGAGGTAGGAAACCACAGGCAATATTTGCCAAAGAATAAACGAGAATGGAACCAAAAAGCACGGACAATCGGCCTTTTTTGTCGCCAAGAATTCCCCAGAGAATACCGCCGATAATCAAGCCAGTCATTTGAAAATTGAGGATGTAAGTACCAGCTACATCTACATCAAGTCCCATCGATTTTAAGCTGGGAACACGCACAATTCCGAAAAGCAGCAAGTCATAAATATCAACAAAATAGCCCAAAGCGGCAACGATGACAGGGAATCCTAATAGGTGTTTTATTTTTTCTTGTGTAGTAAAGTGCTTCATAGATTAGTGACAATAAATTCAAATGTATTAAAAACCACTTTAAATATTTTGTTACGATTGTATTATTGTGCAAAAAGCTCAAAGAATTATGACGAACTTGTTATATTTGTGCCACAAGATTAAAAATATACATATCTCATGAAGCATATAGTTTTTACTTTGGGAATTGCACTGGCTATGACATCCTTTAATACGGCCAATGCCCAAATTAATTTAGGAGAACGCGCGCTAGGAGCGGTTTCAAAAGGTTTAACTAGTGTTATGTTTTCAGATGCAGACGCAGCTGCTTTGTCTAAGCAAGCGGTTGATAAAATGGATGCTGAAAATGCGATTGCGGGAGCCAACGATCCCTACTTTATTAGACTCAATAAAATCTTTGGAAAACATGCAAATGAAGATGGATTGTCATTGAACTACAAAGTTTATTTGGTGAAGGATGTCAATGCTTTTGCTAGTGCTGATGGGAGCGTACGTGTTTTCTCTGGATTGATGGATATTATGGATGACAACGAATTGCTCGCTGTTATTGGTCATGAAATAGGTCATGTTGCCAATCACGATTCGAGAGACGCGATGAAAGCTGCGTATCAAAAAGAAGCCTTGATTGATGCTGCGGCATCGCAATCTGACAAAGTAGCGGCGGTGACTGATAGTCAATTGGGGAAAATAGCCAATGCCATTATCGACAGTAGACACAGCAGACAACAAGAAACGGATGCAGATACATTTTCATATGATTTCATGAAGAGAAATGGTTATAATGTTAATGCGGTTGAATCGGCATTTAACATTTTAGCAAAAATGAGTGAAGGGCAAGATTCGTCGTTTATTACCAAGATGATGAGCTCGCATCCGGACCCTAGAGATCGAGCTATTAAAGCCAAAGCACGAGCAGAGCAGGATGGTTTGTATAAAGCGTATGTAAAGGAAGTCCCAAAGCCAAAAACTACCACAAAGAAAACCCCTACGAAAAAGAAAACCCCGAAAAAGAAAAAAAAATAAAGACATGGAAGTAAAAGACAGTAATGGAAATCTTCTGAATGATGGCGATTCTGTAACGGTGATCAAAGACTTAAAAGTGCGCGGTTCATCCGATGTGATTAAAAGAGGAACCATGGTCAAAAATATTCGGCTTACGGACGATCCCGCAGAAATTGACTGTCGCGTTAATAAAACAGCGATGGTTTTGAGAACGGAATTCGTGAAGAAAGCATAGAAAAAGCAGCATGAAAATGCTGCTTTTTTCGTTTACTGCTTTTTTACTTTGATGGGCAGTCGATATAAAGTTCTGACATTTCGCCCGTCTTTGATTCCGGGTTTCCACTTCGTTCGAATGGATTGTAAAACTCTTATCGCTTCTTTATCTAAACTTGGTGTCGCATTTCGTATCACTTTTATGTCGGTCATGTTGCCATCTTTTTCGATGACGAAGGAAAGATAAACGGTGACGGTTTCTTCGACTTCAAAGGCTTCAAACTTTTTTCCTACTGTAGCATAAAATGCTTCCAATCCGCCTGGAAATTCAGGTAATTTATCTACTGTTATTGTAGAATTTAGCTCATCTTCTGATGTTGGTATGTTTATTAGACTTTTTCCTTTTTCATTCTCAGACTGTGGCGCCACTCCTTCATTGTTATTGGTTGCGCCTTTTTCTGCAGTTGATGTTGTTACAGTAGTTGTTGCAGTAATGTTTGGAGTTGCCGCTGCAGATTGCACAATTTCTGGATTCACCAACGTTTTCTTATCGACCTCTGTCGACGGTTCTTTTGTGGCGATTGCAACAGCAGATTTTTCAGGCAATTTCGGTGGCGTAGGCTGATAGTTGGAAACTTGAATCACTGGATATTCCAATATAGGCTGATTTATTGCATGTTCAGGACTTGAACTAAAACTGCTAATAAAGATTGGAATGGTAAAGACTGTTGCAATAACAGTTAATCCTAGGCAAAAAGCTAATAAGGTCGTCTCGTCGCTTTTTTGACGCAATTGAAAAGCACCATAACTTTGGTTTTTGTTTTCAAATACGAGGTCAATCCATGATTTGGAATAAATACTAAATTTTGACATAATTCAAAAGTTTAATGGTTACGTATTTATTCTGCCATAGGAGTGCTTTTTTTTGAGAACGCAAAGCTGAGGTGAAATATTGTGGGGCGTTGAATCGTTGAGATGTTGAATCGTTTAATCGTTTAATCGTTTAATCGTTGATTTGTTGAATCGTTGAGATGTTTAATCGTTGAGATGTTTAATCGTTTAATCGTTTAATCGTTGATTGGTTGAATCGTGGAGTAGGTTCATCGTTAAGGGGAAAGTGCTTAAGAATTTGATGGCCCTAGCCCCGACAGAAGAGGAAAACCTTTTTATGCTGAAACGAGTTCAGCATAAAAAGTTTGGGAACGGATGGCGGGAAAAAGCTCCGAAAAAAAACGAACTATAAAGAATCTAATTTTCGACTAAATAAATCAACGATTAAACAGTTAAACCTATTCTCAATTTAACGTTTCTTCTCGATAATTTCTGCCAATAATTTTTTGGCGCGGAGCAGTTTTATTTTGATGTTGTTTAAGGGTGCACCCAACTCGTCTGCAATTTCTTGGTAACTCATTTCTTGAAAATAGCGCAATTGAATGACTTCTTGATAGTGCGGTTTCAGCTCTTTAATAAACCGAAGCAGTTGGGAAAGGTTTTGCTCTGTAATAATTTTGTCTTCCGCCGAGGGCGCCGTATCTGCGATATTGTAGGCCTGGTAGTCATTTTCGTCGGAATAGTCCACAAATAGTGAGGACTTTCTTTTGCGAAGCATGTCAATATGCACATTTTTCGCGATGGCAATCAACCAAGTATTAAATTGAAATTCTGGATTGTACGTGGCAATTTTATCAAAGGCTTTGGCGAAGGTTTCGATAGTAATGTCTTCGGTGTCGGTTTCGTTTTCGGTGCGTTTGAGCATAAAACCGTACACTTCATTCCAATAATGATCTAACAGAAAAGTGAAGGCTACTTGATCGCCTAACTTTGCCAATTCAATATTTTTTATTATTTCCAATGTACAGGTTTGGCAACAATATTAGTAATAAAAATATTCATTTGGGTAAATAAGAGCACAATTTCAAGAATCGGAAACCAGTACATCACATCTTTTTCCTTCAACTTCCCGGCAGAAAAACCAAGTGACATCCAGGCGAAAAGATAACGAAATCCAATGAGACTAGTTACGATAATCCACTGATATTGAAACGCTAAAAGCAATATCGGCAAAATAAAGAATAGTACTTGCGAAAAGTGAAAAATGCCCAATTGCATCTTGTCAAACGATTTGTAGTAAGATGCCGTGGTAATGTGTCTTCTTTTTTGTAAAAACCATTCTTTGAAAGTTGTTTTCGGCTGAGAATAAGTGAAACTTTCCGGTGAACAACAGATGGTGGTATTACTTCCTTTAGCCGCTTGGTTGATAAATAAGTCATCATCACCAGAGCGGATTTTCATATGGTCAATAAAACCATTGACGTTGAAGAATTCTTCCTTTTTATACGCCATATTTCGACCAACGCCCATATACGGTCGCCCCATTTTGGCCCATGAAAAATAATTTACGGCGGTCATTAGCGTTTCAAATCGAATTAACTTATTCAAAAACGATCCCGCGATTTTTTCGTAGGCGCCATAACCCAACACAATCGTTTTTTGTGCGGTAAAGTTACTGCTCATTTCCTTGATCCAGTTTTTTGAAGTAGGATAACAATCCGCATCGGTAAATAATAGATATTCTTTTTTCGCGGCTTTTATTCCGAGGGTTAACGCAAACTTTTTATTGCCCCAAAAAGCTTCATTATTGACTACTTTCACCAGACGAACATTGGTATATTTTTTTTCAAATTCTTCAAAAATATCCAGTGTACTGTCGCTCGAAGCATCATCAATCAGGATAATTTCAAAATCTGGGTAATCTTGCTCCGCCAAAAGGGGAACAAATTTCACGACGTTTTCCTCTTCGTTTTTAGCACAGACAATGACTGAGATTGGTATTTTCTTAGGATTGGTTTTTGGACAGTTGACGAATGCAAATTTTCCAAAAACCGCCACGTAGTAGCACAATTGAATTGCCACAATACCAATAAATAGATAAAAAAGAAAAGTCAACATAGTGTGCAATGGTTTCTTAAAAACGTGTGCAAAGGTAGGAATTCGATCTTAAATTTTGAATGTTATCAGTTATCTATTTTCTGTTTTTTTTCTCTGCATTTTTAGGAGCCTTTATCCCGCTTTTCGTTACAATCTTTTTTTGTAAAAAGTTTTCTATAATACCTTACAGTCACTGACTGTCCTCCTCGTATTATCAAATGCTCGGGAAGACAAAAAAAGGATTTCCACTGCAATCGGGGCTAGGGCATTTGGGGTATTAGCAAATCTACCTGTGAAAAGTACGCGTTTGGCAATTCTTAGGTAAAGATTAGCTTTTTTTCAAAACTTGAGGTTTTTTGTTTTTTAAAGAATTTTCAAGTGAACTTTGTTGCAGGATTACTGGCGTGATCCTGAGTTGGGGAGTCTTTACAACAAATCCTTTCGGTTTTTGCAAAATTGAAGAGTTTTTTGTAGAAAAAGAATTTTCAAGTGAACTTTTAGGATTACTTCGTGATCCTCTTTGAGGAGTCGTTACAACCAATCCTTTCGGTTTTTTCAAAACCGAAGTCTTTTTCATTTAAAAAAGAATTTTCAAGTGAATGTTGAGGATTACTTCGTGATCCTCTTTTGGGAGTCGTTACAACACATCCTTTCGGTTTTTGCAAAACCGAAGTCTTTTTCATTTAAAAAAGAATTTT
>CALPOS020000032.1 GCA_943325255.2 Sphingobacterium thalpophilum | reverse complement strand
CATCGAAAAACACCAAATCAAAAACATCGATGCGGTTTGTTCTCACGGTCATACGATTCTACATCAACCGCAAAATGGTTTCACCTTGCAAATCGGAAATCTTCCTGAAATTGCCGCAATTTGCCATCAAAAAGTAGTGTGTGATTTTCGTGTGCAAGATGTACAATTGGGCGGTCAAGGTGCACCACTCGTGCCGATTGGGGATCGTTTGTTATTTCCAGATTTTGACTATTGTTTGAACTTGGGCGGTTTTTCGAATATTTCGTTCGAACAAGACGGAAAGCGAATTGCTTTTGACATTTCTCCAGTGAATACAGTATTGAATTTTTATGCCAATCAATTGGGATTTGATTATGATGATCGCGGGAAAATAGCGCAATTGGGAGAACTTCATTCCACTTTATTCGACGCTTTGAATGCACTTGATTTTTACCAAAAACCATTTCCAAAATCGTTAGGATTTGAATATGTAAAAGAAGTCGTCTTGCCCTTGATGGAATCTTATACAATGACGACAGAAGACAAGATGCGAACTTTTGTTGAACACGTAGCGTTCCAAATTGCGAACGCATTGCCCGTAAAAAAAGGCAAACTTTTGATTACCGGCGGCGGCGCATACAATGATTTCTTAATTGAGAGATTACAATTTTACGCGCCCGAAGTAACCATTACCATTCCAGAACCAAAAGTCTTGGAATATAAAGAAGCATTAATATTTGGCTTGTTGGGTGTTTTGAAATTGCGAAATGAAATTAATGTTTTGAGTAGTGTAACTGGAGCGAAACGAGATCACAGCACAGGTATAATTTATAGTTAAACTTTAGTTTAATATCTACATTAAAAAATTACATTTGCATCGCAAAAAAGCAGTCAATTCATGAAAGATTTACTCAAAAAATTCGAAGATAAAACACCCGAAATCATATTCAACTGGAAAGATGCCGAAACCGAGGCGGAAGGCTGGACCGTCATCAACTCGCTTCGAGGCGGCGCTGCAGGCGGTGGAACCAGAATGCGAAAAGGTTTAGATATGAATGAAGTACTTTCTTTAGCAAAAACGATGGAAGTAAAATTTTCTGTTTCTGGTCCAGCGATCGGTGGTGCTAAATCAGGCATCAATTTCGATCCGAATGATCCCCGTAAAAAAGGGGTTTTACAGCGTTGGTATAAAGCGGTTTCTCCGTTGTTAAAAAGTTATTATGGAACTGGTGGTGATTTGAATGTGGATGAAATTCATGAAGTGATTCCAATGACCGAAGAATGTGGTGTTTGGCATCCACAAGAAGGTGTTTTTAATGGACATTTCAAACCAACCGAAGCAGATAAAATCAATCGCATCGGGCAATTGCGTCAAGGTGTGATAAAAGTGATTGAAAATCCGAATTTTTCGCCAGACGTTTCCAGAAAATATACCGTCGCGGATATGATTACAGGTTATGGCGTTGCGGAAGCCGTTCGTCATTATTACAGTATCTATGGAGGTCAAGTAAAAGGAAAAAAAGCCATTGTGCAAGGATTTGGAAATGTAGGTTCCGCAGCGGCTTTTTATCTAGCAGAAATGGGCGCTAAAGTCATCGGGATTATCGACCGGGACGGCGGAGTCATAAATGAAAACGGCTTTACTTTTGAACAAATACGAACGCTATTCTTGAACAAAGACGGAAATAAATTGGTTGCTTTCAATATGATACCGTTTGAAGAAATCAATTCAAAAATTTGGTCTTTGGGTGCCGACATATTTACGCCTTGCGCCGCATCAAGACTAGTAACTCAAAGTCAAATGGATAGCATGATTGTCTCAGGATTGGAAGTTATTTCGTGTGGAGCCAATGTGCCATTCGCAGACAAAGAAATCTTCTTCGGTCCAATTATGGAGGACGTGGATCAGAAAATTAGTTTGATTCCAGATTTCATCTCTAATTGCGGAATGGCAAGGGTTTTTGCTTATTTTATGGAAAAGAAAGTGCAAATGACCGATGAAGCTATTTTTGCAGATACGTCGAATATCATCAAGAATGCGATTCAAAAAGCGAATGACCTTAATCCATCTAAAACCAATATCAGTGCGACCGCGTTTGAAATTGCATTGAAACAATTGGTTTAAATTTTAGATGTGATTTCAAAACAATTTTTAGTACATTTATTCGTTTAAAAAAAGAAACATTGTTCAATAAATTCTTGATATTATGGACATTTCTCTAAATAAAGACCAACAAAAATCGATGTTATTGACCACGATTGTCGTGGGTTTGTTGTTGCTGATACTTTTCTTCGTTAGATTTTGGCCACCTTCCAACCTTAAAGAATTACTAGGTGGTGGCGGTGGTGGCGGTATCGAAATGAATTTTGGCGATAGCGATTACGGCATGGGAGAAAATTTCAAAAGCGAAACTTTGAACGTAAAGGAAGAGCAAAGCAAGAAAGCACCAGCAACAGCGTCCCCTGAAGACAATGTGATTACAGAAGATGACGCAGCCGACGATATTGCCGCTTTGCCAAAAAATGAGAAACCCAAAAAGACCACTCCGACAGTTGTAAAAACAGAAACAAAACCAGTGGTTGAAAAACCGAAAGTTTCTAAAAATACCAATGACGCGCTTTCGAATTTGTTGAACTCTAATAAAGGTGGTGACGGAAATGACAAAACTGGCGGTAATAAGGGAAGACCAGACGGAAAACTTTCTTCCAGCGGATATAGCGGAAGCGGATCTGGAACAGGTTCGGGAACGGGAACAGGATCAGGGAGCGGAAGTGGTTCCGGAAGTGGAAGTGGATCTGGTAGTGGAAGCGGATCAGGAGCTGGAAACGGATCTGGTTATTATTTAGGAAATCGAAAAGCATTGGTAAAACCAACTCCCAATTATACTTGCAACGAACAAGGAAAGGTTGCTGTTCAGATTTCAGTAGACCAATCAGGAAATGTAATTGATGCGAAACCTGGAACAAGAGGAACCACTAATGCTGCAAAATGTCTATTAGACGAAGCTAAAAGTGCTGCCTTGCGCACCAAATGGCAAGCCGATGATAAGGCTCCAGATAAGCAAGTCGGTATCATTATTTATAACTTCAGTTTGAATTAAGAGAAGATATAAACTTAAAAACATTAGCCACGAATTCACAGATTAATTAGTGAATTCGTGGCCAAATTGTTTTAATTCATTTTATTAAATGAATCTATATTTTTAAAAAATCTATTTAGGACTGGTTGCGATTACGAATTTGAGCTTGTTCTTTACCCCTATTTGCAATACATCTACCAGATCCTGCACTTGCATATTGAAAGGAATTCGAATTACTACGGTTTGATCTTTAGAAGCATCCATTTTTGAGAGTAAGGTTTCTTCCAATTTTTCAAAGGCAACTTCTTCTTTGTCTACAAAAAATCGCTTTCCTTCAGTGACAGATAATGTGATGAGTTGCTTATTTGTTTTCTCATTGGTTTTTGACTTGGGCAAAGTCATTCGAATCACGTTTGGATTGGCTAATGTTGATATAATCAAGAAAAACAAAAGCAAGAAAAACATGATATCACTCAATGATGAAGTCGCTACTTCAGCATGAAATCGTTTATTTCGTTTTATCGCCATGATTTGGTCTTTGAATAATATTTACAAATTCTAACACTTGCTTCTGAATTGATAGCGCAAAACTGTCAATTTTACCATTAAATAAGTGGTACGCACTATACGCTAAAATACCAACAATAAGTCCAGCTCCAGAGCTAATCATTTTTTCATACAAACCACCAGAAATATTACCGATACTGATATCTTCGGTGACTGAAATACTGTAAAATATTTTGATTACACCAGAAATGGTTCCGATAAAACCCAAGGTCGGTGCGATACCGGCAATTAGCCCAAGCTGTCCGAGCTTCTTTTCCATTTCACCAATTTCGATGTTTGCGGCGCGTTCCATATTCGATTCGATTTCAGTAATCGGACGACCGATAGTCAGAATTCCTTCCTTTAATACATTTCCTTGCGCATTACCGCTTCTTTCCGCCGCTGTGCACGCCATTTCAAGATTGCCCGCATTTAGATTCACTCGAATATCTTTGATTAGGTGGTTGTCAATTTTGGATGCTTTGCTGATAAACAGATATCTTTCGAAGACTAAGTAAATGGTATAAATGAATAAAATGACGATAGGGATTAAGAAAAAACCTCCTTTGAAAATAAACTCTAAGACTGAAATCTCAGTATTTACAGGTAAGGCTTTAGCCAGTTCTGCTGGATTCACTTGCGATAAGGTATCGGCTTGTACTTGTAAAAAAGTAGTAATCATATTTGTTGTTGTTTTTTAGACTTTTGTGACAAAATAATTTCAAATTTGTATCGGCAACGACGACTACACAATATTAAACTAAAAAAGAAAGAATTTATTTTACATTTTGAAATTTTTATTAAAAAGTAATGAACTATAACGAGACCGTCAATTGGATGTTCCAGCAGTTGCCTATGTACCAAACTCAAGGTGCTACCGCCTATCGGAAAGATCTGACGAATACCATTTTACTCGCAAATCATTTGGGAAATCCAGAACGTTATCTTAAATGCATTCACGTTGCTGGAACAAACGGGAAAGGATCTACTTCACATATGTTAGCATCAATTCTTCAAGAAGCTGGCTATCAAGTCGGGTTGTATACTTCACCACATTTGAAAGATTTCAGAGAGCGGATCAAAATAAATGGCAATGAAATTTCGGAAGAATTTGTTACGAAGTTTGTTGATCAACATCTAACATTTTTCGAAAATCATAGCTTAAGTTTTTTTGAGATGAGTGTGGGTTTGGCTTTTGAGTACTTTAAGGAAAAAAAGGTAGATCTTGCCATCATTGAAGTCGGTATGGGCGGTAGGTTAGACTCCACAAATATTATAAATCCAATGGTATCAGTCATCACCAATATAGGATTAGATCATGTTCAGTTTCTCGGAAATACTATAGAATTGATTGCCAATGAAAAAGCCGGCATTATCAAATCTAATGTTCCTGTAGTTATTGGCGAATATACTCCTGAAACAAAAATTGTCTTTCAAAGTAAAGCACAAGAACACCACTCAGAAATATTCTTTGCTTCCGATGAAATTATAGAAGATTATCCATCCGCTCTGATAGGGCAATACCAAATTTTTAATAAGAAAACGGTTCTAAAAACCATTCGAATCATACAATCTATTGGGGAATTTAAGATATCCGAATTACATATAAAAAACGGTTTTTTAAATGTTGTTAAAAATACTGGTTTACAAGGCAGATGGCAACAATTACAAAAATCACCAAAGGTAATTTGCGATACAGCGCATAATTCAGATGGATTAAAAATCGTGATGAAACAGGTTCTTCAACAAGAATATAAACATTTACATATTGTTATAGGAGTCGTAAATGATAAAGAATTGGATGCTATTTTACCTTTATTTCCAACAAATGCAACTTATTACTTTTGCAAACCTAACATTCCACGTGGACTAGACGCAACTATTTTAAAAGAAAAAGCATTTGAGAATAATCTGATTGGAGAAGTTTATAGCTCAGTTTCAGACGCTTATATAACTGCTAAAAGAAATGCTGCTGAAGAGGATTTTATCTTTGTTGGAGGCAGTACATTTGTTGTTGCAGAAATTTTGTAATAAAATTGAATTTTGTTTGCAAATATGAAAAAGTAACTTATATTTGCAGACGCATTTGGGCGATTAGCTCAGTTGGTTCAGAGCATCTGGTTTACACCCAGAGGGTCGGGGGTTCGAATCCCTCATCGCCCACAAAAAAATCCACTAGATAATAGTGGATTTTTTATTTTATATAAATTCTAATGTTCGTTCTAGTGCCATACCGCGCGAACCTTTAATCAAAATCATGTCGTCTTTAAATGTGATATTCTTCAGCGCATTTGCAAATGATTCGAAAGTGTCGTGAAAATGAAAATGTTTCTTTTCAATACTGTTTGCAAAGAAATCCTTACCAATAAAAAAACATTCTATATTCTCTATATTCAGAAGCAAATCAACGATTGCTTTGTGTTCAGCCGCGCTTTCATGCCCAAGCTCAAACATATCACCTAAAATAGCGACTTTATTTTCTTTCTCAAGCTGAATAAAATTTTCAATTGCCACTTTCATGCTACTTGGATTGGCATTATAGGCATCTAAAATAATCTCATTTGAATTTTTGTGAACCAATTGCGAGCGGTTATTCTCGGGAATATAATTTTCGATTGCTTGCCTAATATCATCATTACTCACGTCAAAGTATTTACCAATTGCTATTGCTGCATTGATGTTGTTAGCGTTGTACAATCCAATCAAGTGTGACTGAATAACAATATTTGAAAACTCAACACGTACAAATGGATTCGCCGTTACTTTATCTATGCAGGTGTTAGCCTCTGACTGATTGACTCCAAAGGTGATGCGAGTAATCAATGCTGTTTTTTCAATTTGAATCGGGTCGTCAAGGCTGACAAAAACCTTTTTACTGTTATTGAGCAGATAGGAATACATTTCGCTCTTGCCTTTAATTACCCCTTCAACGCCACCAAACCCTTCTAAATGCGCTTTTCCAAAGTTGGTAACATAACCAAAATCAGGTTGAGCGATTTCGCACAAGAATTCGATTTCTTTCTGGTGATTTGCGCCCATTTCTACTATTCCAATTTCGGTGCTTGCATCAAAACTCAACAAAGTAAGTGGAACACCTATATGGTTGTTTAAGTTCCCAATAGTAGCTTTGGTTCGATATTTCCTTGAAAGTACGGTTTGGATTAACTCTTTTGTCGTTGTTTTTCCGTTACTACCCGTCAGTGCAATAATAGGAAGATTTAGATACTGCCTATGAAATCTAGCTAATTCCTGCAGCGTTTCCAAACTATCCTTTACTACTATTGTCCGATCATCTCGGTAATAGTCGGCATTGTCAATAATTACGTATGATGCTCCCTTTGAAAGTGCTTCAACTGCAAAAGTGTTGGCGTCAAAACGATCACCCTTAATAGCAACAAATAAACATCCTTCTACAATTTTTCGTGTATCAATAGAAACCGAATGACATTTAAGAAATAGTTGGTGAATGTCTTTAATATCCATAATAAAAATTAAAAAATAAAAGCCCTATTAAAGGGCTTTTATTAAAATATCAAATTAGAAACTAGTTTCTCGGTCTTTTCTTTTTGTCAGCTTTTGGACCAACTCTCGACATAGCACATCTAAATCCGATGTAATCTGTCGCCATATCCTGAGGGAAATATCTTCTTTGAGCTGGATCTAACCAATACGCTCTATCTCGCCATGAACCACCTTTGTACACACGCACATTGTCATTCACTAAGGTTGTTCTTTTGTTAGACTTATCAAACTTACGGACCATATTGCCTAAACTATCAGTGGTCACATTATGCATTGGAGAATCGTACATTTTGTGTTTTTCCTTGCTCTTAGCATCTTCTTCCTCAGATGATCCAAAATCAAAGTATCGCGTTGACTGCTTGTCTCCATCTCTGTAGTTTCTGTGATCACTTTTATCAAAGTTTTGTCTCAAGTAAGTTTCTTTTTCATCTACTGGCACCTGAGCCAATTGACCTGGTAAATTTCTTGAAATTATTCTACCATTCGCCAACGTATCAAAAACTTGCGTTTCAGGAGTTACTAATTCAGCTTTACCATCTTCACCAATTTTATTCTTCGTATAAACGTTACCTCTAAAGTAGTTGAAATCACTAGCCTCATCATCTACAATCGGACGGTAAACATCTGCTACCCATTCCGCAACGTTTCCTGCCATATCATACAATCCAAAATCATTTGGAGGGTACGATTTTACTACATTTGTGATGTCTGCACCGTCATCTGACCATCCTGCAATTCCACCGTAATCTCCTTTTCCTTGCTTAAAGTTAGCCAATTGATCACCGCGAACTTTTCTTTTTCCTGAACGCGTGTATGTTCCCGACCAAGGATACTTTTTCTGCCCTTTGTAGATATTATACTCTCTTTGACCTACATCAGCTGCCGCTGCATACTCCCATTCTGCTTCTGTTGGGAGTCTATATTCTGGCAATATTAAACCTGAAGATCGCTGTGCGTATACATTTTTTGCCGGAGCTTCCGTAGCTGGCTGATCCTTTGATCCTTTCGTTTTTACTGGTTTCGATTTAGAGTTCTTTCTTCCTTTCAAAACAATCTTTTCATCACCACCAAAAGCCTTTGTTGGTTGATTTAAGTATGTTTCTGTACTGAAAGTAGCTTCTGCTTTGGTATCAAGAACCTTCGCGTCTTTTTTCAAAAATCCTTCACTTTCCAAAGTATTTTCATTAACTCTATCGGTACGCCATTTACTAAATTCAACTGCTTGAATCCAATTTACTCCGACAACTGGATAACTTGCGTATGCAGGATGTCTTAGGTAGTTATTGGTCATTGTTTCATTGTAACCCAAACGATTTCTCCAAACTAAAGTATCAGGAGAAGCTCCTTCGTAAATGTTTTTGTAGTTTTCTTGATCTGGTGGAAAAACTCTTTTCAACCAATCCAAGTACTCCATGTACATTAAATTCGTAACCTCCGTTTCATCCATGTAAAAAGACTGAACGTGTTGTTGATTTGGAGTATTATTCCAATCATGCATTACGTCATCTTGAACTTTACCCATCGTAAATGTTCCGCCTTCAACCATCACTAAACCAGGTCCAGTTGCTTGCTTTTTAAAATTAGAGGCGTATTGAAACCCTCCTTTTTTATCATTTATCTTCCAGCCAGTTGCTGTAGATGAATTTTTCGAACTTGACTTTTTACTGCAACTCGCAGTCATTCCTAGTACTATCAATAAAGTTAGTAAGAGTTTGAATGTCATAATTTTGTTTACTTTCATACTTTTAGCAGGTAATAAATTCGTGGCGCAATATAATCATTAACCTTTATATAGCAACAAATTTTTATTAATTTTTTTTGAAATACTGTATAACTTCAACAAAACGTAAATTTATTTTAATTAGTATCTTCAGAACTATTAAAAATTTTAATTTTACGGCTTTAGTAATAATTTGTGTCAAAACACGTTTGTAACAACAATGAAAAAAATTGCAACCTTTTTACTATTTTTTATTTGCTCGTTTTCTATCGCTCAAATTAAGGGCGATATGAGTATTAAATGGAGCGGCATTTCGTCTGCCAATATTGGTGACCGAAAAATAAAAATTCCTCAATTTAATCCGGACAATCTTCAATTTGACCCTGCTTCGAAAAGAGTTTACTTGGTATTTCAAATTCCAACTTCAACGGAAGTCAATGAGAATTCGCTCCAAATTTCTAATCTTGTCTACGAAGACATGAGCGAAAACGAATTGGGTGATTTAGTGGCTTCTGAAATCCCCATGTCAATCGGTGCAACAGCAAAGAACTTAGAGTCAAGAAACGATTTATTCGTCTCGATTATGCTTTCACCAATCGTAAAAGTTGGGAATTCATTAAAAAAAATCAAATCTTTTTCCTACAGTTTAAACAGTAGTTCTTTTCGGTTAAACCTTGCGAATACTGAATTCAGCACGCTTTCAAATTCGGTTTTGTCCACAGGCAATTGGTATCGTTTTTATGTTACAAAGTCGGGAGTTTATAAAATCAACAGTGGTTTCTTAAGCAATCTTGGCATCAATATGACTGGACTAGATCCTAGAAAAATAAAAATTTATGGTAATGGCGGACGAATGGTTCCTCTAAAAAATAGTGATTTCTATCCCGCGGATATAACAGAAAATGCTATTCAAGTTTTTGGAGAAGAGGATGGCGTCTTCAACGATTCCGATTATGTGCTATTTTATGGCGAAGGTGTCGATCAATGGAGTAAAGAAAGTCAAACGACCAATAATTTATACGACTCTAAGTCCTACTATTATATTAACGTTGAGGGAAATGACGGAAAAAGAATTCTTCCGATGCAGCAACCAAGCGCAGCGAGTAACGTACTTTTAACAGTATTTGACGACACACAATATTACGAAGTTGACAATGTTAACATTGTGAGATTGGGAAGACGTTGGTTTGGCGAAGAATTTGACTTTGTTGATCAGCAGAATTTCCAATTTAAAATCCCAAATATCGAAACTTCCACTCCAATTAGTCTCTATATTTTTGCGGCAGCAGTTTCTATTGTTAACACTTCAATGGAAGTCAAATCAAACGACGTATTTGTTGCAAACATGCCTTTTACCCCGATAGGCTCCTCTTTAAAGGCGGACTCTTCCATTTTAAACACTACAATTCCTGCGTCGGAAAATATCAAAATTTCACTAAAGTACAGCAATGGTGGAGTTCCTGATTCGAAAGGATATTTAGATTATATTTCACTAAAATCAAAACGAAATCTTGTAGGTTACGGAAAACAGTTCCCTTTTAGGTACGATCTTTCGAGCACTAGTACTCAAATTGGAGAGTTCCAAATTAGCAATGCAAGCGCTGTCAAGCAAATTTGGGATGTTACCGACATTTATAACGTTACTCAAGTTACTAACGAAAATCAAAATGTATTTTCATTCAAAACCAATTTTGGCGCGGAGGAAAGATTTATTGCAGTAGATCAAAACGATTACTACCAACCGCTGTTGGATTCTAGATCGAAAGTTGCAAATCAAAATTTAAAAGGCACCATATTTTTAAATGCGCAAGGTCAATTTCAAGACATCGATTATCTAATCATCACGCCTGCTTTTTTAGGCGCCCAAGCAGAGAAACTGGCAAATTTTCATCGGTCTTATTCTCAACTGAATGTGAAAGTTGTAACTCTAGAAACCATCTATCAAGAGTTTGCATCAGGAAAACAAGATATTGGAGCAATCCGTAACTTTATTAAGTATGTATACTACAACGCGTCTAGTGAAGATGCTAGAGTGAAATATGTAAATCTTTTTGGTGATGCCTCTTTTGATTTTAAAAATAGAATTTCAATTGCGGCAAATATTGTCCCTATTTATCATGCATTAAATAGCTTAACTGTCGATCCCAGTTCATTCGCGTCGGATGACTATTTTGTCTTTATGAGCCCTAATGAAGGTGACTTAGATTCTAACTATCCACAAAAAGCGGGTCTGAGTGACATTGCGGTGGGAAGAATAATTGCCAGTACAACCACACAAGCAGATGAACTGGTAAACAAAATAATTGATTACCATGATGTAAAATCCTATGGCAATTGGCGTAATAATATCGTGGTAGTTGCCGATGATACAGATAAAGATAGTGATCGGACGCTGCAAACAAATATTAATACATTGGCGGAAACCATCGTAGCTCAAAAACCATTTTTGAATTACGAAAAGATTCTTTTGGATTCGTATGTCCAAGAAACAAGTGCCGGAGGAAGCCGTTATCCTAAAGCCCGTAAAGACCTTTTTGACTATTTTGAAAAAGGCGCGTTGGTACTTAATTATCTTGGTCACGGCGGTGAAGATGGTCTAGCGCAGGAGCGTATATGGGAAAAAGCGGACGGGCAAAACTTGGAAAACCAATTTAAATATCCGCTCTTCATTACCATCACTTGTGAGTTTTCAAGATTTGACAATCCCTTTAGACCAACGGCAGGAGAATTTACGTATTGGAATCCTAAAGGAGGTGCAATCTCGATGATTACTACAGTAAGGGAAATTTATCAATCTACTGGAGAAAACTTTAATACCATACTAGCAAAATACTTGTTTTCTTACGGATCAAATAATTATGTTTCGATCGCAGAAGCTTTGCGACTTGCAAAGAATGAATTTACACCGAGAACCGATGTTGTATTTTATCTCGGAGATCCAGCTCTTCAATTGGCAATTGCAAAACCTCAGGTAAGTCTAACAAAAGTAAACGACATGCCAATAAGTGATGCAATAGATGATTTTAAATCTTTATCTTATATAAAATTAACTGGCGAAGTAACCGACGAAAATAACAATCCTTTACCTGCGTATGATGGCGAACTGTCCGTTCAAATTTTTGACAAGAAAATTGTACGAACAACTTTAAATAATGATAACAATAGTCCTCCAATTAATTTTGATGTTTTAGGAGAAACTATCTTTAGAGGAAATGCAACAGTTACCGACGGCAAATTTGAATTTGGTTTTGTAGTTCCCCGTGATATTGCCATCCCACTTGGCAATGGAAGAATTAGTTTTTATGCCAAAAGACAACAAGCACTTTTTGACAAATCTGGCGTAAATAATAGTATCAAAATTGGAGGAATAAATGAAAATGCAGTCGCTGACAACCAGTCTCCAAAAGTCAAATTATATATGAACGATCAGAATTTTGTTTCTGGCGGAATTACTAATGAATCTCCATTGTTTTTAGCCTATTTGGAAGATGAAAATGGCATCAATACGGCAAGCGGCATCGGGCACGATATTGTTGCAATTCTTGATGGAAATGAAAGTGCTCCCTACAAATTGAATGATTACTACGAAACGGAATTAGATAATTATAAGGAAGGCAAACTTAAATTTCCTTTTCGAAATTTATCTAAAGGATTGCATACAATCACCTTTAAAGCTTGGGACGTATACAACAACCTAGTTACTGCAGAAATACAATTTTTGGTTGTAAGCGACGAATCCATTACCATTTCAAACGTTCTAAATTATCCAAATCCATTTGTGAATTACACGCAGTTCTGGTTTACACATAATAGACCTTTTGAACCCTTGGAAGTGCAAGTGCAGGTGATGACCATCACTGGAAAAATTGTGTGGACCAAGAACCAAACCATAACAAATGCCGAAACGATTTGCAGAGAAATAACCTGGGACGGAAAAGACGACTTTGGCGACAAGATCGGTAAAGGTGTTTATGTTTACAAACTCACCGTAAAATCAATTTTGAGTAATTCAAAAACAGAAAAATACGAGAAACTTGTAATACTTTAATAAAATACTATATTTGTAAACTTTTTAAAAATCGAGGATGAAAAATAAATTTCTTTTAATTGCTTTCTTTACCACACTTTATTTAATCAATGCCCAAGAAAGAGTAATCACGACAGGAGTTCCTTTTCTTTTAGTAGCTGGCGATGCTCGTGCAGCGGGAATGGGTGACAACGGGGTGGCATCTTCACCAGATGTATATTCGCAACAATGGAATCCTTCAAAATATGCTTTTTCAATTGATCAGCAAGGTTTTTCAGTTGGGTATACTCCTTATTTAGTAGAATTAGTAAATGATATCTCGTTATCTCAAATTACCTATTTCAATAAATTTAACGAACGAAGTGCTTTTGCTGGAAGTATTCGATATTTTAGTTTAGGTGAAATCGAATTAAGAGAAAATATTGATGACCAAGCCGTTGTGGTTAAACCAGCAGAATACGCGCTTGACCTCTCCTATGCGCTAAAATTGAGCGACAATTTTTCGATGTCCGTTGGCGGTAGATTTATTCGTTCTAATTTAAGAATTCCAACTGCCGGTGCTAGTTCAGCAGCGGCTAATTCCTTTGCGTTCGATGTGTCAGGTTACCACCAATCAGAAGAAATGTCATTCGATAGTTTTAATGGAAAATTGCGTTTGGGTTTTAATTTTCAAAATTTAGGACCAAAAATCAATTATGACAAATCAGTCGGTGATGAAGGCGCTAATTTCTTGCCTGCTAACATGAAATTAGGAGCAGGTTTCGATTTCATTTTAGACGATTACAATAAAGTAACTTTAAATGCGGAAATTAGTAAATTATTAGTTCCAACTCCGATTGAACCTAAACCAATTGATTCAAATGAAAACGGGTCAATCGACGCAGAGGAAGAAACTACGGCTAATCAACAAGCGAATATAGATTATGACAAAATCGGCTGGGTTTCTGGTGTTTTCAAATCATTCAATGACGCGCCGGGAGGATTTAGCGAAGAATTAAGGGAATTAACTTATTCCGTAGGTACAGAATATAATTACCAAGATTCCTTTGCATTTCGTTTAGGATACTTTTATGAGCATCCTGATAAAGGAGGAAGAAGATTCTATTCGTTAGGAGCTGGCTTTAAGTACAATATAATTAAAGTAGATGTTTCCTATTTATTCTCAGCATCAAGAGTAAAAAATCCGCTTGAAAATACTTTACGATTCTCCCTAAGCTTTGCTTTTGGCGATAAATATGATGAATTTTAGAAATCAACAATTTTAATTAAGAATCCAAATTTCAACTTTAAGAAATTTGGATTTTTTTTCCCTTATAGCGTATGAAAAACATAACAGTGTCTACCCAATTTACTGTGTTCGAGAATCTTCTAGAATTGCCTGAATCCATAAAAGATTTGATGGAACAAGCGGTTTCAATTAGAAAAAAAGCATACGCTCCCTATTCGAAGTTCCGAGTTGGTGTCGCCATTCTTTTAGACAATGGAAAAGTAGTTTTAGGCTCCAATCAAGAAAACGCAGCCTATCCTTCTGGCTTATGTGCAGAGCGTGTGGCCATCTTTCAAGCTGGCGCTATTTATCCTGACAATAAGATCGTAAAAATGGCGATTACCGCCGCTTCCGACAACAATCAAACTTCAGCTCCAATTCCACCTTGTGGTGCCTGCAGACAATCTATCGCTGAATATGAATTTAAGCAAGATGAGCCAATCGAAATCTATTTTATGGGTGAAATTGGAGTCATTTACAAATCCGATTCGCTGAAAAATTTACTGCCATTTAGTTTCGATAAAAACTTCTTGTAGATTCACAAAAATTCGTCTTTTTAATTTTACTTCTAACGAGGAATGTTTTACTTTTGCCTTTCGCAAATTTGTGTGAGATTTCATATTAAGAGGAGAACAGCCATGGCTGTTCGGAAATTTTCAAACATTACTACATTATTATTAAGTAATTCAACAATCAAGTTAAAAAAAACAGATGAAAGAAGTTACAAAAGAGGTTTACTTGAAGTGGTATGAAGACATGCTGCTTTGGAGAAAATTTGAAGACAAACTAGCCGCTCTTTACATTCAACAAAAAGTAAGAGGATTTCTTCACTTATATAACGGACAGGAAGCTGTCCTCGCAGGTGCTTTACACGCTATGGATTTGTCGAAAGATAAAATGATTACTGCCTACAGAAATCACGTTCAACCTATCGGGATGGGTGTTGATCCAAAAGCGGTTATGGCGGAACTCCTAGGAAAAGTAACCGGAACGTCTAAAGGAATGGGTGGTTCTATGCATATTTTTTCAAAAGAACATGGTTTTTATGGCGGTCATGGTATTGTGGGAGCTCAAATTCCTGTTGGTGCTGGAATGGCATTCGCCGATAAATATTT
>CALPOS020000031.1 GCA_943325255.2 Sphingobacterium thalpophilum | reverse complement strand
TAATCTAGGTTCTTAAAATAATTGATATTTGCTTTCAAAGTAAGAGCGACAAAAAGCGCAGCACCAAGCATCATACCAACTACACTATACTCATAAGCGAAAAATCTACTTAATACAAAACCTAATAAAATATTCAAAAGACAAGCGTAAATAATAGCTTTTAATGGTTTTTTGGATTGTCCCAAAGTAAACAAATATAAAGAATTCAACATGCCCCAAGCTAAGAGAATATAACCTAAACCACCAATTACACAAACTTTTATACTCAATTGCACCAATGTTTCATTAAACTGGCCTTCAAATCCCCATGATGCGTTGATAATAAAATAGATAAAAATGAAGGCAGCCGTACTAGTAACAAAAAGCAAAGCAACCTGCTGCCAGTACATTTTACGAAGTTGATTATTAAACACTTCAGGTGTTTTGTGATCTGTGATTTTCTGTCCGATATCAATAAATCTTGTGAATGATGCGATACTATATTCTAGAACTCCGGCGAGCAATAAAAAAACTAAAATAGCCAAATCCATCCCTAATTCATAATTTTTTTCAAAATAAACAAGAAATGGCAAATTTCCATTGATTCCTGATGACCAAGCCATAATTCTATCAATGAAAATAAATACGTAAATAAATATACCATAAAAGAAATATTGGTAATTGTGATATAAGAGAACTGGCACTTTTATCTTGTTACCGCTAATTGATTTTTTGTTTTTAGTAAGATTCCCAAAATAGACCATCAAGAAAACCTTTACAATTACAATTGCAACAGCGATACCAATCCAATGAGTCACAAAAATCAGCAAGTTGCTGGTTTCCTTCAGAAAAATCGAAACTGCAGTTCCTGCAAAAATAGCGAAAGTTATCACCCATCGCTGTTTGATTGTATGTAATGGCGCTAACATCAACAAAAGCATTCCAACGAAGAATGCATAAGCGAAAACTACAAACAAAATTTCATACGGATAAATGTGGAAAAAGAAATTTACCAGGAAAATGGTTGTCAATACAAAGAATATCGAAAGCATTCCGACTTTGTGCAAGTAGTTGATTGTCTTGTTTGTCATCAGGTAGTCTTCGTAATTCCAATAGAACGAAGCTTGCTTTCCTATGACTTGTACAAATCCACCGGTGGAAACTAAACCAATTACAACTCCCAAAACAACTGCTGTAGATTGAATTTCATTAAAACCAACGTATGTCCAAAGTGAGTAGCCAAAAACAATAATTGCTGCGATTTGCATCAATACTGGCAGTAAATGAAAAATTCCTAAGGAGTAGTATTGAACAAAAATCTGAGTTTTCACTCTGAAATAGTCTTTCAGTTGAATGACTTTTGGTTGTGTCTTTTCAACTTCAATTTCTTTTTCATTTTTGGCTCCAATATAATAACTGTCCGTTGTTAATTCGTAATAAATTAACGCGGCTAAATCCTTAATTGAATTAAAACCAAAATCTTCCTTAGTATCTTTTTCTCTGATACCTAAGGACTCAATTGTTGCTTCAACAACTTCGCTACTAACGGGCTTGCCAATTTTGTCTTTAGTTTTTTCAATTAAAGACTTAATGTTTGTAAAATGATTCTCCATTGTAGATTGGGGTCTATCCTGGTTAAGTTAAAAACAAAGTGTTCTTCTAAGATGCTTCCATAGCTTCTTGTTGCATGTGTGAATGTAAATAAATTGGTTCTTGCGCTTTTCTATTCATGATAAATTCATAAGCCATCTCGTATTCTTTGATGAATTTGTCGATGGTAAAATTATCAATCACTTTCTTCCGAGCATTTTCGCCCATTTTTTTTCTTAAAACATCGTCTTGCAGCAGGTTTACAACACTTTGTCCAAGAGATTCAAAATCTTTAGGCTTACAAATAAAACCGCACGTACTATCTAAGGCTTCTGTCACGCCACCCACATCGGTTGCTACGACAGGAACTCCACAGCTCATTGATTCTAAAACAGTATAAGGAAAGCCTTCAGAAATTGAAGTTAATATAGAAATATCGCCTTCACAAAATAACTGATGTGGCTTATCATGATAACCAGCCAAGAAAAAGTTGTCTTCTAACTTTAGTTCTTTGATGAGGTCATTACATTCCTTGGTATATCTAGGAACCGTAGCATTATCGCCGTACACTAAATATCTCACATTTGGTATACTCCTTTTTGCAACAGCACAAGATTTAATCATTGTAAGTATGTCTTTCAATTCAAAAATTCTTGCAGCAGCAACAACCGTTGGTACATTTTGCAGGTGCGCAGGCTTTTCGCCTGGAACAAACAAATCCGAATCAATTCCGTTGTAAATTACGTCAATCTTATTTGGATTTGCACCATATTTTTTCTCCCACGATATATTAAATTTGTTTACAGACAAAATCATATCTGCTTTGTAGTAAACCAATTTAGTGATACATTCCGAAAATTTGATCAACAAATTCTTCAAGAAAAAGGAATATTCAGATGAATTAATTGCAATCAATCGTTCTCTAATAAATACGCCATGTTCAGTTGCTATAATCGGTGTGCCGTATTTGTATTTTAAAACCAACGCTGGAATTACTGGAAAACCAGAAAGTGTCAGGTGCGAAATATCAACTTTCGGAACATCTATTGAAAGTGGAATTAAGAATCTATAAATCCAACGCATTCCAACTGTAAAATCATACAACGTTGCTTCGTAATGATTATCTTTTTCAATAACTTTAGAAACCTTATTACAGAAGCACTTCCAAACCACTTGGCTCTTCATGGTATTTTTGTAATCATGGTTCTGGAAAAACTGCCACATATCAAAAATGATGTCATCAGTTTCTTCTACATCGATCGAAGAGTCGTATATGCAATTCAGTAATCTTTCAAATATCGGTATAAATTGCTCCTCAATTTCAATCGCGTCTTCTTGCTCTTTTTTGTTGACTGTTTTGTAATATTTTTTTCCGTAACTCAACAATTCCTTCGGCTCTAATGGCGACCATAATGGAACCTGAATTACGTTTTTCACATTCTCGCTTAATACGTATTTTGATTTTTCTTCGAAATCTGCGTTGATTGAGTACAGTGAGTAATTGACATTGGTGACTTTATTACACAGCATGTGCGCCCAAGTTGAAACTCCTCCACCATTGAAAGGATAGGTTCCTTCTAAAATCAACATTATATCGTATTTGTTCTTCATATTCGTTAGGCTTAGACATTTAGAAACATTGGATTGACATTAATTTGGTAGGAAATTAACATTTGTTTCTACTGCAAATATATTTTGAGTTTATCGATTAAAAAAAAAATACCTCTGAAATCTGTTGTAAACACTCATAACTCCGATGAACTGCACCTTTTTATAGAAGAAAAGTGCATGGAAAAATTTGGTTTAAAAAAGTAGATGAAATACATCGGTAAAATGATGTATTTCATCGAGTTGCGACCTGTAAAATTTGCTAGAATAATTTTTCTCTGATTTTCTTTCCGATTAGCAAAATTAATTTCAATTTGTAATCTTCAATAAGCCATTCTCTGTAATTTTTACTACAATGACTTAAGCAATTCGCATAGCGCTTCATTCTGGATTGTATATCTTCCGCAAGTTCCTTGGCCAAAGCTTTGGCTTCATATAGATTTTCTGAATTATCTATACACATGGAAGCATGTTGTTCCAATGATTTTTCAATGACAATTTTCGATCTCAAATTTTGTGAAATCGCAATTTTGTGTTCTTCATCAACATCAAAAGTAACCACTGCAGTTTTAGCAAACTTGGCGCGCAATTCCGGCGGCATTTCATATTTAAAATGCATTTCAATTTCGACGTCATCTCTCAAGTTTTCCAGGTAGTATTCTGGTGATTTAAAAATATGTTGCCAGTCGACAGGTTCACTCCAAAGCCCAAAGCGTGCGGCATTGTTTCCCAAATCGATAACCGTAAAAGTATCTTTATGTTGCAGTTTTCTCGAACCACGACCAATCATTTGAAAATATAATGTAAGCGATTTTGTGGCCCTATTCAAGATAATACTTTCAACGGATGGCTCGTCAAACCCAGTAGTAAGTATTCCAACAGAAGTTAATATTGCATCTGGAGTTTTCTTAAACCATGCTAAGATTTCTCTTCGATCCTCCGGGTTACTCGTATTGTCTAAATGTCGTATCGGATAACCAGCTTCTCTAAAAGTTTCATAAACGTATAATGAAGTATTGATACCGTTATTAAAAATAAGTGTCTTTTTACCCAATGATTTTTCAGTATAGGCATGAATTAACTTCTCTTGCATCGCTAGATTAGAATATAAATCGTCTGAAGATTTTACGGTATAATCACCATTAATTCCGACTTTCAAGGACGTCAATCCAACATCATAGCTATAAGTTATTGCTTTCGCTAAGAAACCTTTTTCAATTAATGATGAAATAGTATCGCCAACGATTAATTCATCATAATTTTCATTCATGGGCAATTTAATATTCGAACTTAGCGGTGTGGCTGTGACGCCCAATATGAAGGCATTCTTGAATGAACTAAGCAGCTTTCGAAAAGAATTATAGTGGGCTTCATCAATGATAACAAGACCTATATTGTCTAGATGTAATTTTTTGTCATTAATTCTGTTCTTAAGCGTTTCGACCATTGCTACAAAACACGAAAAATCATTTTGATCTGGTAATTCCTTTACTTTGCTGTTTATGATTTTGTTTTTGACATCAAATCCCTTTAGCATTTTAGAAGTTTGTTTGCATAACTCAATTCGATGCGTCAAGACCAAGACTTTTTTGTCATGTTTGGACAAGTATCTTCTAACTATTTCAGAAAAAATAACGGTCTTCCCTCCGCCTGTCGGCAGTTGATATAATAAATGATGGTTGCTGGGGGCATTGTCTAAACGCTCAAAAATACTTGCGATGTCGCCTTGCTGGTAACTGTAAAGTTCCTTTCTGTCTTCAATTTCCGAATCTAGTTCTCCGTGAGGCATGGCGCATTTGTTGAATTTTGCAAAAGTACGCCTAAAAAAGACTTTTTACGCATAATTCAAGAGAAATCATACACTAATAATCAAATCGCTCTAGGATGGCGATAAATTCGTCACTGTTATTCCAATTTTGCGTAATTGAAACCTCTTTAATATCCTCTACCCTAGCGGTAAACTCATATAGAATACCTTTTTCGATCATAAAGCTAATCGATTGACTGAATGATGATAAAATTCCTTTAAAAAAAGCTTCTTGTTTGATGACTTTCTCGGAAGATAATGTTTGTGCAATTTCAATAGTATAAAGCATTAGATCGGCTACAAGAAAAGGATCGACGCCCAAAGAAATGAAATGTTTGATATACTTTTGAGCAACTGATCGCCTCATTTTAGGTCTTTTTCCTCTGATTGGAAAAAATTCATTTGAAATTTTCAATTTTGCATCCCTAATTAAGTTTTCCTCATTTGGATTAAAGACAAAATTAAAATACGTCTTAACAGGCGCAAACTTTTCGTAAATTTCAACAATTTGTTCTTCCAATTGCACTTTTGAGAGTTGACTCAAAAATTTCTTTAATTCTCTTTTGCTCATCTAATTTTCGATTTAAACAAAAGTACTTTAGTTTTGGTTTAAAAATGAAACCTATTCGCTAATTTTGCGCAAAAATAAATACCGTTTATAATGATCAAAATATTCAAAATAATTGCATTCCTGGAAGGAATTTCATTACTATTATTGCTCTTCTTTGCCATGCCGATGAAATACATCTACGAACAACCCATTTTTGTAAAGACAATTGGAATGGCTCATGGCTTATTATTTATTGCTTATATTTTAGTGGCGATTATGTTGAAAATCGAAGATAAATGGGAAATCAAGAAATTCTCAATAATTTGTATCGCCTCTATTATTCCATTCGGCACTTTTTATATTGAAAAAAAGTACTTGAGAAATGCATAAACTTTTAGAAAATGTTTTTTGTTGGTGCTATCCCTTATTAAGAAAATGGGGCGTTGAAGATACGCTTGCATCTTATTCAAGCTTAGCGATCAATATTCTAATTCTGTCTTTTTTATCCTATTTTATTTTCTTTGTTTTTAGGTTTTTCTTAGTGACCGTAATGGCAATTGTTGCAAAAAAAACACATACAAAATTTGATGATTTATTAATTTCTAACAAAACCGCTAAATACATCTCGCATTTAATTCCACTGCTATTCATATACAAATCTGTTCCAATTATTTTGAATGATTTTGTTTATTGGGAATCGGTGTTTGGCAATTTAGTTGGGGTTTATATAATTTTATTGATTTTGTGGATTGTCAGAACCATATTTAATGCGCTTCGTGACTATCTAAAACTAAAACCTGAATACAGCGACAAACCTATTGATAGCTATATTCAGGTAATTATGATTATCCTTTGGATGATTGGATTGACGGTAATTGTGTCAGAGCTCTTTAATATCAAAGCCAATACGTTATTTACAACACTTGGAGCAGTCTCGGCAATCATCATTTTGATTTTTAGAGATATTATTTTAGGATTTGTAGCGAGTGTTCAAGTCTCTCTAAATGACATGGTTCGAATCGGCGATTGGATCACTTTTGACAAATTTGGTGCTGACGGAGATGTAATTGAAATTAATCTGGCAACCGTAAAAGTCAGAAACTTCGACAATACAACAACAACCATCCCCACGTATAGTTTGATATCAGACTCTTTTCGAAACTGGCGCGGAATGCTTAATTCAGATGGACGAAGAATAAAAAGACATCTCTTAATCAAGGCCAAAAGCATTCATTTTTTGACAGAAGAAGAACTGGTAAAAATGAAAAAAATTCAATTGATTAGTAAGTACATTGAACACCGACAAATTGAAATAGACAAGTTTAATTCCTTTCATGAAGTTGATAAGACTTTGCCTATCAATGGAAGAAATCTTACCAACTTTGGTTTATTTAGGAAATACATCACTTGTTATCTTGAAAACTATCCAAGTCTAAATAAAGATATGATATTGCTTTGCAGACAGTTACAACCAACAGCTCAAGGTATTCCTTTGGAAATTTATACGTTTACGAAGGATAAGAAATTCGAAAACTACGAATATATTATGTCAGATATTTTCGATCACATAATTGCTTCAATAGGTTACTTTGATCTAGAAATATTTGAATTGTCAACGGGTAAAGACAACGTATCTTAAACAAGTTATTTTAGCCGATCATTAATATATTCAATTGTAGTTTTTCCGTGGGCTTTTGGTTTTCCGTCCTCCCCTAAACTAACAATTGTTATAGTATCTATTGTGATAATTGTTTCTCTGGTCATAATATTTCTGGCTTCACATTTTAGGGTTAGAGACGAATTCCCAAAGCGCACTACATCAATTCCAATTTCAACAATGTCGCCTTGTCTGGCGGAACTTCTAAAATTGATTTCTGACATATGCTTGGTAACTATTCTCGAATTTTCAAGTTGAATGATTGCGTATAATGCCAATTCCTCATCAATCCAAGCTAGTAATTTTCCTCCAAATAACGTTCCGTTTGGATTTAGATCCTCAGGTTTAACCCATTTTCTTGTATGAAAGCGCATGATTTATTTTAATTTAGTGTTCTCAAAATTAACCTTTTTACTTTTATTTGTTAGTAAAAATATAGTTAATAACCTCTAAGTAATGACTCTAATAGCACTTCTGACATCGCAACTGCATTTATAAACAAATCGTTGATAAGAAAATGCTGTATTTATTTGACGATAACTTGAATTTTAAAAGTAAACTCCTATATTTGCATTTAAAATGTTAAAATTAGACTATTGCTAAAGTCGTAACAACCATGTATATTATGAAACATCGTTTACTATTATTATTTGTTGCTCTATTAACGGTTTCTTTTACTTACGCTCAAGACGTACCAAAAGAAGACCTTAAAGAAGCAAAAGATACTGGAGAAAGAAAAGATTACAACAAATGGACAATTGAGTTGACTGCCGGACAAAGCAAAGGAACAAGACCCTTTACCGAAGGCTATTTCTCTAGTAATCCAGATAGTTTTTTCGGAACTGTAAATGTCAATACTTTTAGTGTCGGCGTTCGATATATGTTTAGTTCTAGATTCGGATTAAAAGTTGACGTAAGTTCAGATAGATTTGAGAACAACAAAAAAACAACTAGTCTTGACTTCCAATTACAACAATATAGAGTTGGATTTCAAGGAGTCGTAAATGCTTCAAGATTATTTAATATTCAAAGAGAGTTAGGGAGATTGAGTTTGTTAGTACATGCTGGAATTCAAATTGCACAATCAACCCCAAAATTAAAAGCTGACCAGTATCTTGCCGACTATTACTACAATAAGTCCGAATACAATGGTGGTGTTATGTTTGGAATATCTCCAGAAGTTCGAATTTCTAAGAAATTTTCGGTTATCGGTGATTTTAGTACAATCTCAAATTTTAGACAGCATTTCACATGGGATGGTCGACTAAATGACGAGAAAAACAACTTGTCTGGTCAAATGATTATGGCCTCTCTTGGTGTAACGTATTCATTTGGTAAAGATGAATTACACGGTGACTGGGCAATTATTGACGAAAGCAAGTTGAAAGAAATCGAAGAACTTGATAAGAGAATTGGTGATTTAGAAACCATGATGAATGACACGGATAAAGATGGTGTTCCAGATTATTTAGATGTTGAGAATAACTCAATTTCAGGTGTGGCTGTTGATACTAAAGGAAGAATGGTTGACATCAACAAAAATGGTGTTCCAGACGAGTTAGAAAGCTATATGGCTAATAACTTCATAGATAAATCAAATGTTGCTACTGTAATAGAAGGCGCCAATTCGGATATGATTAAGAAAATGATTAATGACGGATATGTTGCTACTTATTTCGAACCAGGCAAATCGCGTCCTACACAGGAATCTACAGAAGGAATTGGCTTTATGTTAACCTATTTGCGTAACAATGTTGGGGCATCACTTGACATCGTTGGTCATGCCGATGAAATTGGTAGTAACGAGTACAATAATAAGTTAGCCAATGACAGAGCTAAAAATGTTAAACAAGTGCTGTTAGACTCAGGAATTGACGGTTCTCGTTTGAATATTGTTTCTGAAGGTGAAGATAATTCAGTATTGAAAGATTCTTCTGATGCAAGAAGATTGGTACGAAGAGTAACCTTTAAAATTAAAAACTAATTAACAGTTAACTCTTGATAACTAAAAAAAACCTTCGTATCACTACGAAGGTTTTTTTTTAACTTTAAATAAAAAATCATGGAAACTCGAGATCTTAATATTACCACTTGGAGAGGAGAAAGTATTGGTGCCATCAATGAACAGTCTTCTAATGATGAGAAATTTCAAAATCAAACTTTACGTCCTATTTTGAAACTACAAAATGACTTGTTTATTGCAGTATTCAATAATCATGTTAATAAACACAAGAATGATTTTTATTCACTTTCAGTAGAAAAGAAATTGCAATTTATCGAAAACGCCATCCAAAAAGATATTAAGTTTCGAAATTCACTGAAAGGAATCGTCATTGGACTCTTTACGCTTTCTGAATATCAAGTATATATCCAAAATTCATCGGCTTTGAATAAGCGCATGATGAATATGTTGATAGAACGCCTAAAAAGTCAAGTACAACTTTTTGAAATGGTATCAAACAATTGTGATAGATTTTAGCTAATAAGACAGCTTTTATAAAAAAACTCCCCTCTTAATTATCGAATTCAGAGTCACGTTTAGCACGGTTCCAAGATTATTTCTTTAGAAAAAATTCGCAACCACGTTCAATTTGAAAGAGCAATAATGGCGGTGCGTTTTACACCCTATTTTGTAGGGACACAGTTTCACCCTGAAGCTGATCCTTTGAGTTTTATCGCTAATCTTAAAAAAGCAGAGACTCGGGAAAAAATCATAATCTTAAAAGGCAGAAAGAAATTCAGAAATATACTGGAAGATTTGGTGGATGAAGATAAAATTTACAAGACCAACGAAACAATTATTCCTAATTTCATTCGTATCGCCATTAATGACATATTGAAAACTAAAAAGATTCTTTTCAACTAACTTTCGACTTTTCAGTTACAGTTAGAAATACAAAAGAATGTTTTTTGGAGATTTTTAAAAGCTAAATATTTTCAATAAAATGAGTTAGTAAATGCACCCCATAAGCGGTAGCATGTTTGCTTTTTGCAAATTCGTCCTCGCCAAAAGCAACACCAGCAATATCTAGATGCGCCCAAGAGGTATGACCTTCAGTGAAATGCTCGAGAAATTTCGCAGCAGAGATCGCGCCTGCTATCGGTTTCCCACTATAATTCTTAACGTCTGCAATATCGCTTTCGATATCCGATTTGTAGGCGTCCCAAAGCGGAAGTGGCCACAACCGCTCTCCTATTTCATCTCCCGAATGTTGTAATTTTTGTGATAACGTTTCATCATTCGTAAATAATGCAGCACATTCGTAACCAAATGTACCAACAGAACTTCCGGTAAGCGTTGCAATATCAACCAGAATTTCAGGTTTGTAATTCTTAATCATAAATGACAGTCCGTCAGCCAAGATCAAGCGCCCTTCGGCGTCGGTATCAATAATTTCAATCGTCGAACCACTATAACTTTTGATGACATCGCTCGGCAAGAATGATTTGCTATCGACAGCATTTTCACAACAAGGAACAATCGCTGTTACGCGAATAGGTAATTGTAAGTCTGCAACCAATTGCATCGCACCTAAGACTGCAGCGCCACCAGCCATATCGCATTTCATATGCAACATGCCAGAAGTTTTAATATTCAGTCCACCGGTGTCAAACGTGATGCCCTTACCCACCAATCCAACGTGCTTAATTTTAGGAATATCCGTATCGGGAATATAATCCATGATAATAAATTGAGGTTCTTTCTCGCTTCCTTTTCCAACGGCGATAAAAGCATCTAAACCTTCAATTCGCGAAGCTTCTCCATTTAAAATTCTAGTGCTAAAACCATAGGACTCGCCGCATTCTATCGCCCATTTTGAAAGATAAACCGGCGTAATATTGTTAGGTGGCAAATCGACCAAATACAAAATTTCAATTTGTGCTTTCGCAATTTTTATGGCACGTTTTGCTACTTCTGAATGGTCTGTTTTTGAGATCAATGCGAGCTCAAACTTCGGATCTAAAAAGGCATGATTGACTTTCTTCTTAAAGTGACCCAAATTGTAGGTTCCTAAAAACAAGCCAGATATTGTCGCTTCTACTTGCTGCAAGGTAAATACCTCTGGGAGTACCAAAGCCACATTTTTCGCAAATATTTCTTTTTCTTTTGAGGCAATCCGGCGTGCAATTGTCTTGAGTGATTTGTAATCAATTTTCTTCCCTAATCCAATGAAAATATGAACGCAATCATACTTTTCAGCCATGTAATAGGTGTCTTTCTTACCATAGAATACTTTCGACGAAACAGCTACGCCATGAAATTCGATTGGTACAAGATTTTGTGGACTAGTTTCAAAAACTGGAATCAATATAGCGCCAGTAAAACCTTCTAAATTTTCTATATTCTTCGTTTTCATTTAATTGTCTTTTGTATTAAAAAATAACCATTGAATTGCCGTGGGAAATTCATCGCTCAATAACGCTTCATTGTGTTTTTTCAACATATTGATGCTGAGATTTATTTTGAATTTATTGGTTACAAATTCATTTTGAATCATATTTTTAGGACAACTTCACCTGTCTTATCATTGTAGCACTTTCCTCCTATTGAACTTTCTCCAATCCCCATGAATTCGCGGTCGGTTTTGGTTATGAAATTCGTATCAACAAAAAGTTTCAATGTATCCTTAATAAACCAAATATAATTCTTCAATATCCAACGCCTAAAAGTGACTTACCCACATTATATTCGTTAATCCTATCATGCACTGCATGCAATCGATTCATAAAGTAAATATAGTTTTTTGACTTATTAATCAAAAGAAAGTAAGGAAATAAAAAATAAGATTTTTGGGATTAGAATAAATTGAATGCGAATCGTTGAAATGTTTCATTAATAGCATCAATAAATTGTCGAATTACTATGATATAACTATCAAATATCAAGAATACCTTCACTTACATGAAGCAAAAGGATTAGAAAGGCTTGAAAATGTCAACTAAACTAATATGGACTGAAAGTAAATAGGTTTTAATTGTATACTGAAAGTCTGTCTATGAGTGAGAATTATTTGACCGCTAATTCGCTAATTTATAAGATTAATTGGCAAATTAGCGGTCAAAAAGAACATTTTTTAGAAGCTGAAAGCTAAATACACGAAAGTGTATAATTATAACTACTTCTACAACCAATAAAAAACCGCCTCAAAAAATATAATATGGAGGCGGCTTCCTTCTGAAATTTACAAAAAAACTTATTTAATCATCCTCTTCCTCAGCACTTTCTGTTTGACTTGCCCCAACTTGATTAGAAGCATTCGCTCTAATTTCAGTATGTCTCACTTCACCACCAGTAGTTCCGGTTTGTTTACCAAGAAATGCCGCAGCAAGACTAATGATTAAGACAATATAAGTAACGAATTTTGCTTTGCTGTGGTTCATCATATTAAGCACGAGTCCAGCAATAGAAAACGTTCCTAAGACGTAGAGTACAATAGCTAATTTTTCAGCCATTTCTTCGTGTTCGTGGATGATTTGATCTCCAACATTAGGAAGATTCTCTACCATTTCTTCTGCTCCTTCTCCAGTATACATTGATGCAAATCCAAAAATCGCCGAGATTACAAATAGAATATAAGCAATATTTACGGCGGTCTTATTCTTCAAAACCAAACCCGAAATTAAAATTCCCAATCCAAAAATCGTCCCGATAATTGGAAAATGGTTGACTACTAAATGCCAGTGTGCGTCGTTCATAAGATTTTATTTTTAATGATTATGTTGTACTAAATTATTCATTCTTGATTCATAAATAACTGATAATTCTTATTTTCTGTTGAAAAGGTGTGAATTATATAAATATCATTGAATTAACCCGCCATCGATACTCCAATAAGCGTCCCAATACCATAAGTTACCGCAGCAGCAGCTAAACCAAAGGCTACTTGTCGTAAGCCAGAAAACCAAATGCTTTTACCTGTTAATAAAGTAATCGCAGCACCTATTCCGAATAATCCGAGTACTGAACTTCCAAGACTTAGAAGGATTGCTTCTCGACCATCAAAAATCATAAACGGATATAAGGGAATAATGGCGCCAATTGAAAATAAAATAAAAGACGCAATCGCTGCTTCCCATGCTGATCCACCTAATTCTTCTTTGTCTATTCCGAGCTCTTCGGTAATAATTGCATCAAGCGCCGTTTCTGGGTTCTCAAAAGCTTTCTCCGCTAGTTTTTTAGCTTCCTTGCTATTCATTCCTTTGGCTTGATATAACAAAATCAGCTCTTTCTTTTCTTCTTCTGGAGATGCTTCTAGTTCTTCCGTTTCTAAATCGATTTGCCTTTGGTTGAGTTCACGTGAACTTTGAACAGACAACCATTCACCCAAAGCCATCGAAATCGCTCCTGCCAACAAACCAGCGATTCCCGTCAACAAAATGGTGGCATTAGAAACAGCTGCACCTGCTACGCCCATCACCAAACTCATATTTGAAACCAGACCATCATTGGCGCCTAAAACCGCTGCACGCAATGCATTCCCGCCCACTGACTTATGTCGACTTTCAAATTTAGACAATAACCCACCAGAGACATTTAACGCAGCATTGTTGTTGACCGCTTCAATAATATTGAGATGATTGTGTTCAAAACCACTAGGTTTTTCACCATGCTTTAATTTGTTTTTTACTGCATGTACGGCAAATTGCTTTTCAATACTAGAAAGATTACTGATAATTGAACTATAACCAAATATTTTCCCAAGCCTTAATTGAAATTTAGCTCTGGAAGAAGGCTGCGGCATGGCGTAACTCGAATCAAAAGTATGCACTTTCTCAAGCATGTGCTTTGCGTGTCCTTTTTCTATTTCCGATAAACTTTGTAGTACACGACTCAGATTCTCGTCGGATTGAATAGCGGCAATGCTGTCGTAGAGAAAAGCAGTATCTACTTCTATTTGTAATTGTTCTTTCAATTTATTAGCGTCCATATTTTCGGAATATCAATGCCATAAATTTACAGATAAAAAACGGTAGTTCCTTTCCTTTTAGCTTAAGGAATGCTTAGGAAATCTAAGGTAAACGGTAGTTCCTATTTTTTCTTCACTTTCAATGAAGAATCCAATATTCAAAAGCGTACAAAGTCGATTTACAATCGACAAACCGAGTCCTACGCCTTTTATTTCGGGGTGATTGTAGGCCTGAGCACGGTAAAACGGATGCACAACCTTGCTAATATCTTCTGCTGAAATTCCAATTCCTCTGTCAGAAATACTGCATAACAATGCATCCTCTTCCTCAAAAAATTGGATATTTATTTCTCCGTTCTCTTTTGAGTACTTGATTGCATTTGACAAAATATTACTAAGAATGATACCTACTAAATAATGATCAGACTTGGTATAATATTCTTTTTCGAACGTAGATATAATACTTATTTTATTTTTTTTAATACTTTGAGAATGATTGGCTAACACATCTAGAACTAATGCATTCAAATACACATCTTCATTTTTCGCATTTAATTTCTGGTTTTCAAATCTAGCGAGCAGTAATAACTCGTCGACCAATTGATTCAATCGATCAATTTCCTTAACACAGAAGCCAATTTTCTCTTCATATTCAGACTGATTTCTTGGTTTTCGCACCAATACTTCGAGCGTTCCTTTTAGGATTGCTAATGGTGTTCGCAACTCATGTGACGCGTCTGAGGTAAATTGTTTCTCTCGCTCTACCGCATTTTCTATTCGATCCAACAAATCATTAATTGTTTTAGACAATACATATAATTCATCCTTGTTCTGAGGTAGCGCAATTCTGTCGGTTAGATTGTCACGAGTAATCATGCTAGAAGTTTCAGTAATCGCAACAACAGGTTTGATGCTTCTTCCTGCTATCAATCGAGCAATAAAAAACAAAACAATTAAAATTAAGGGAAAAGAAATTAAGAGAATATTTCTCAGCTTTTGCAAAATGACAATACTATCATCCAATGACATGGCAATAAATAGATAACCTATTTGCACTTTGTTGTCGTAAAGCGGTACCTGAATTTGGCGTATTGGCTTTTTATTTAGGAAGACATCTTTTAATTGATTGTTATCTTTTGCAGGAAATAGTTGTAGCTGTAAGCCCTTTAAATTCGGTGATTTATCGATGAGTTCGTTATTACAATCAAGGAATTGTACAAATACTGGATTGACATTTACCGTATTATGTTCTCTCGCCC